>DATCSV010000096.1:0-4460 GCA_036568285.1 Flavipsychrobacter sp.
CAACTGATAACCGAGCTGGATGAACTGAGCGTATTAAGCACTGAAGAAATAGCTACCCTGCATGGCACCGGCGCCATAACACAGACCGACATTACCTACAGCCGCCGCCTGCCCCTACTGATAGACGAACTACTGCAACAAAAAGGAACCAACTGGCTGATGAGGGCGAGTGTGGGGGAGGTGAGGGAATTGTTGACGGAGGGAGCAGAAAAGAACTAAACAAGGAGGTAATGATGCAGCAGCCTTGTCGGCTGCATGGATTGCCTTAGTCTAAATAGTTCATTATCATAATGGATGTCTTGTTAATTAAAGGTACTATTACATACTAGTTTTACTCTTATCATCGTACTGTAGCGAGATCCCTTTTTTTAGTATTAGCTGAATTAGGTCTTTTATTCCCTCATATGCAAGTGTGGCAGTATTATTTAATTCGTCAACCCTTTTATAATATAGATCAGGCATTCGGTGTTTTAACTCTCCGTCTGGATCAATTTCTAGAGTTTCTTTATCAACATTATGATGCTCATAGCCTATTGTGGACATATAAGTAACAATTTTGGACAGATAGAGGTTTATCTTTTCCTTTGTGGTTTCAATTTTATTATAAAGCTCTTTATCAATAATAATATTGGAAGCCTTTTCGGCTTCAATTGTAAACCTCTTCAGGTCGTTGTAATATGAGTGAGGTAAACCTTCAACATGTACACTATGTCTTAGTATGTATTCGTTTTTGTGCATGTTTAGAGTTGAAACTAAATATGCGATAGTTTTAGCATCGTGTATACTTACGTTCTCCTCGTTTTGCAAGGTCTTATTGAGCTGATATAGCTCATAATATTCAACAATTAAGATTGTTAAGCAAACTGACAGTATTATTGTGATAAAGGACAGCGGATAGTTTTGGATATCTTTTGCAGTAACTGTATTTGTAAATAGATTAACTATTATCGGTATTACCAATATGCTTAGATACCACCGTTTTGTAATAAAATTGCCCATATAAACTCTATCGCACTAATTTACACCAATCCCCCAACCCCCGCAACCGTGAAAAACACCCTGTTTTGTTGTGCTAAATGACAAAGTTCAATTTTACCAATAACAATCTATCTTTGCCCGATTATGAAACCTACCTATATATTCATTGCTTGCCTGCTGTTGACATTAGCCTGCCAAAAGCCCGAACAACCACCCGCTACCAACACAGAAGTGCCAAATGTAATAGAAGATACCACCGGCGATAATATGCTGATTGGCACCTGGCTGCGAGATGGTGAGGTCTATGGTATCGTCGATTCATCGGGAGATACTGTATATGTTGATGAAACGCCCAACTGGTTCAAATGTTTTTGGGACGACGAATTTACTTTTGCTGCAAACAAACGTCTGTACGTAAATTACAATAAAGATACCTGTTACAATCACTATATAGACATTGACAGTTTCTCAACATGGGAGTTGTTAGAGAACAACACAAAACTGCGCTACACCGACAGTAGAGATGGCAGCAAGTTTACTGTCAAGTTAGATTCATTTACTACACGGTCTTTTGTTATGGTATCCGATAGCGTACAGCATTGGTTCAAGGGCTTCGAGCATAGGTACAGGTATACGAGAAAGTAAAACAGAATCGGTTTACAGATCTACCGCTTCTTACATCCCCTCACCCCCGCAACCGGGAAAAACACCCTGTTTTGTTAGCCCCATTTTTTAACAGCCTTGGCAAGCAATATCAGCAACATGAAAACTACCAATATTGAAATCACAACTTGGCTAGTCATAGTGTCTTTGCGTGTTTTAGGTATTTCGTGTGACGGGTATTCTATATCCCATTTACCCTTGTTGGCAAAGTCTAAGAGCATGGCAGGAGTTACAGGCATGTATTCCACCATTTCATCGGGAGATTTGAAAAACAACTTGCCGGGAGAGTTGAACCGCCCTTCTTCGCAGGTGTGGAAATACCAGAGCAAATTTGAACAGTCTACCTTAAAATCATTCGCGTATGCCTCTATTAGTTCAAACCAGTCGTCGCCGTAGACGTGATGTTTTTTGTACAGGTCGTCATCGGGGTGTATGTTATCAACGCATACCCGTTTTTCTATGAAGCCGATAATCTCTTCTATGGTAAACACTACTCCAAAATACACCAATCCCCTCGCCCCCGCAACCCGGGAAAAACACCCTACCTTATCCTGCTGCACTGGTGCAGGCCGTATGTTTCGTAGCCCAGGTGGCGGGCGTCAAAGGTCTGTCGTTTCATGCTGTTGATCTCGCCCTGTGTCTTGTCGCATATCATACTGTCTCGGTACGATGCTACATACCCGTCGCTGAATATCAGCACACAGCCCCAGCAGCTTTTTTTGTCTTTGCTGCAGGCGCTTAGTAGTATGGTTACCAGTAGTATCAGTAGGGTTATCCTCATCTCTTCACACAGTTGCTGAAGGTAGTAGTGTACACCACCGTGCCAGTATTGTCTTTGGTCTCCAGCGGGTTATTCTCCATATCGCGTATCTCTTTCTTGCTGCGGTCGCAAAAGGTTTCTTTAAACATCACCCCGTCAGCATTCACATCGCACTCCCAGCAGCTCTCTTTGCTGCACGATGCCGCCCCCAGGCAGAGTAATATGAGTAATGTAGCGGTACGCATTGCTTAAAGTTACTCATTTTCCTGTTTTGGTACTTCTTCCGCAGGTTTTTCTGTTTTGTTCAGCCGTACCCTTAAGAAAACCTGTATAGAATATAACTGCAGGTTATAAGAGATTTCCTTGTTGATATTCATTGTATATCTGCGAGGTACACTGTACATGTCGTACAGGGTATATACAGCAGTATAATTCATGGTGGCCTTCGTATTCATCATCTGCCAACTGACGGTGGCCCCGGCTGAGATCCTTTTGCTACCGGTAGTGGCCAGGCCGGCATGTAGCCCATATATAGCACACGGCCGCGAGTGCAATACTACCTGCCATTGCGAGTTGAGCATTCCATACAAGGGATAATGCTGTTCCTGTTCACGAGCCGTGAAGAAATATCCCAGCCTGGCACCTGCAAAGAAATAGACACCACTATCACCCACAGGTATCTTGTAGTTCGCATATATATAAGGTGTTATGGCCGGTGCTGCCGTGCTTATGTCATATTCCCGCGCCAGGCTATCAGGCACTATATCCTGTTCAAACAGGAATTGCGTTTTATTCCTGATGTTGAACGTAGCTATCGCTGCCCCTGCCTGCCAATTATTATAGTCTGCCAGGACAGAGAATTCACCGGTGGCATTCCCATATAATAGTGACAGGTTTTTGGTTTCAGTGCTGCGTATACCATTGTTTAACATCAGTCCGCCCGATAACTGGGCGTGTAATCCCTGGGCATACAGCGCAGAGGCTGAAAGCAGGCAGAAGGGTATGGTAAGTAGTAGGGTCTTCATGCTATTGCTGTTGGCAGTTGTCTATCGTCCAAAGCATATACGCCGGGTCTTTCGACTCAAATGTTTTGCCCTCGCGTAGTTCTATATCTGTTTTGGTAAAATTGCACAGAACTGTATCGCCTGTTTTGTTCTGTTGGCCGCTGCCTATATAGGTATAGTTGCAGGTCCAGCAATGTTGTTTTTCTTTTTTGCAGGCTGTAGCTGCAATGCTCAATATGATTATGGGTGCTATTAGTTTCATCGGGCGTTGTGTAGTGCTGCGATTGTAAATATAGTACAGGATTTTTGATTTGCCTGTAACAAGGTCTGCCTTCAGCGTTCAATTGTAAGCTGCAACTGTTGGCGGGGACGTGTAGGTGACGGCGCCGTCAGCATCCATTCACCGTTCAGGTACACCCTGAATTCATGGTCCGTATCTTTTACCAGGGCAAACGTATCAGAAATCGTGTCCCGACCGTTGCGCAGCACCACCACAAACTCCTCGTTAAATCTATATTCCTTAGCCACATTACCAGATATATCAGTATGCTCATTCTTTTTTGTTACTGAGGTATATATACTTTTGCCTATGCTCAGCAACATACTGTCGGTATTGGTATCCGGGTGTAGAGCAGTAGGGTTGTAGGCATAGTATTCTTTGTATATGCTGTCCTGCTTGATGTATATCCGTGCATAGTTGGGCTGTATATACCTGTCTTTGCCTACTATCATTTGCTTGGTATCGGGGTTGATGTATTTCAGGTCAACAGCCCAGTTGGTTTCAGCGCTCGTGGGTAGATCGTTCGTGACGCCCGGTTTACAGCTGGTCAATATTCCAATAGCTATTATAGGTATCAGTTTCTTTTTCATAATTGGGAAAAACACAGGAATCATGCCAAAATAAGCACAGGTAAAATAAGAATAATACTACTTCCTTTTCTTCCCCGTCTTCACCCTTACAAAAAAGTTGCTGTCGCCACGTTCGGTTTTTCGGTCCGTCACTTCAAACTCCGCCAGGCTGCGGAAGAATTGCAGCAGTTTGCTGTGCCCGTAGG
>DATCSV010000097.1:0-3693 GCA_036568285.1 Flavipsychrobacter sp.
GGGCCTGCCCAAGGGCATGGAAGTTTTTTTTGAACCGGTGAATGGTGAAAAGGCTTCGTTTAACACAACTATTGTGATAAGAAACACGCGCGTGCCCGAAGGCCTCCATAAGATAAACATCAGGGGCGCCAGCATTACTACCGGTGTCAGCAACTATTATATCAATATCAATGTATTGCCATACACAAACGCGGCAATCGGGCTGAAAGGTGCCTTTACAGAAACAGGGCAATGCAGCCAGACCGGCGCCGTGAATGACAATGTGAATATCGTGGTAGATGAGACCGTTAAAAACCGAATACACATCAAAGGCTTGTTCAGCGGAGTGATGACCAATGAAATTTACGCGGATATTGACCCGGCAGCCAAAACACTGACCATTCCTTCGCAAGCACAAAACGGGCTCACCTACCAGGGGGATGGTACGTATGATGATGATAAGCTGGTTATCAATTATACAATGACGGGAGATGTTATTAATAATAATTGTACATCTACGCTCACCAGGAACTAATCGATAACAATAGTTTCTTTGCCTGACTCTTTGTTGATATGGCAGCAATCTGCTGAAATAGTGTACGGCTCGTCAACCACCACAATGTTGTTTTTAATGCCGACAAACCGGAATTGCAAACGACTATTGTACATTTTGTTTACATAGCTGTCGTCTAGTACCACATACGCACCTTCAGGCCATGGCCCGTTATTGTTCCTTATCGTATCGCCGTTGGCTACCTTTATAGTGTAATGATCCTGCAGGTCAATGTTGTTGCCATTCTTGTCGGTAACGTTAACACTAACCGACATTAGTACCTCGGTGCATATAGCACGGTCACAATTGTTTTTATTTTTGCATTGCATGGCTAAGAATGGCAGTGCCAGAACTACTATTACTGCTTTGCGCATAGATCTTTTTAGTAGTTCAATTACAAAAATGTGCCATTACTGCACTATCCATTTCACTACCTTTTCTCCGTACCCGGCGGTGGATATATGCACCAGGTAAATTCCCGGGGTTAATTTGCCGGCAGAAAGTTCAATATTGTTGCCCCCTGTTTTCAAATCTGTTTTTATGATGCTGATTGTTCGGCCGGCTATATCTTTGATGGCGATATTTGCATCAGTTTTTGCAGTTGAGCTGATACTCAAAGTTGCAAAGTCTTTAGATGGGTTGGGGTATATGTTTATTTGCCATCCTGTATTGTCTGTTTGATTTACTGCAGCAGGATGCCTTACGTAAAACGTATCTTCCAATGTGGTGATATCAGCCAGCTCCAACCCTTCATGGTTGATGAATTTTGTCCTGTCATATGACAGCGTCACTAATGTGCCGCCGGGCGTTGATGCAGGTATTCGGAATTCCAGGTTGGCAAGGATTCCCTGACCGTTTACGTCTTGTTTATCTGTGCGCGCGTAGGCCCAGTCTATAGACGTTGGGGAGACGTCTTTGGTGAAATTCAGAGTATTACTGCTGCTGCCGAGCCAGCTGCTACTATATGTAATAGTAGGCGGGGTGGACAAGCTCAAACCATCTACCAACACATTGGCTGCTAAGCCGTATATCTGACTGACGGGATTGGTGGAACTGCCCAACATGATCTTTATAGACACTACAGAGTCTGGGTTGGGATTGATGCCGCTATGGTCGAAGTATAATTCAGTATTGCCTGTTGTTTTGCGCCTGGGGCCTTTAGGGTGAGTTTTGCCATAGTTCATGCCAATTGCTGCCAGGTCTGCGGTATCTACCGTGCCATCTCCGTTGCAGTCCGAATGTTTTTTGTCAATATTATTCAGAAAAGAACCGTTCCAGAAATCACAATATTGCCCCGTCCAATTGACTGTGGCTCCCGGCCTGGCTGCACCGGTATCGTTGTAGTTAATTGCAACGGCCAGGGGATCGTACATATCTACTATTTTGTCTGCATTGGCGTCGCCGGGCCATACAGAGTCTGCGCTGCAATCACGTACCAAAACCTTATATATATATGTGGCCTTACCTTTTAATCGGCAAGAATTATCAGTAGCAGTCACCGTAATGTTGAAAAATGGAAGTTGTGCCGGGTTTACTGAAGGTGGTGTCTGCCATGTTATGCTGCCCATGGCTGTACCAACGCCGTTGGACGATGAAGTAGTGAAATTCCATCCCGGTAGTGTAGGTGTTGTTACCTCAAGAAAAACCGAGTCTGCCGGATTACCGTCTGTAAAGTTAAATAGTAATTGATTGTTACGTCCCGGACAAGTGTATGTAACCATATTAGCAGAACTGATCGGCGTGGGAGTGGTCAATGTACTTCCACCTCCTGCATTGGTACAGATTATTATGAAATCCCGGATAGTATATCCTACTAATTGCCCGTTTCGGTACTCTTTAATCTTTAATGCCACAGTATATTTCCCAACAGCAGTGGACTTCAGTATCATGTTGTTACTTGCATCTATATAACACAATCCGCCCGTGCCAAACGGACTGGCTACCGTAAAGCCCGTGTAGTAGGGTATGGGCATATTTTGGCCTGAAAGGGGCTGAATAAACTCATAGCCAACGCTATCGCCATCAGCATCGTATGCTGTCAATGGAATTTTTACGCTGTCATTCATAAAAATGGCATGGGGCGGATAATCAGGCATTACTGCACTCGTATTCTGCAAGAATGCTACTGCCGGGGCATCTACATAGAAACTTTGTGTGGAGGCACTCTGCAGATTAGTTATTCCAAAATTCCGATTGCTGTTAGAAAATGCAAAGTACCAGTCGTTAGCAGCTGCCGGCAACTGTATGGTCTCAGTATATACACCGGCTATATATCCCGGGTAGGTGGCGCTGATATTGGTGCAACTGGTAATAGTACCTGCGCAAAAAGGCTGCAGCGTGTCGGTGGATATACGTACCAGGTTTCTATTAACCACCAGGTTGTTTTGCTTAGATTCAGCATAAACACCTATAAATGTAGGCAGGTCTATCGCCCCTGTTTCACAGGTCTTGTATAGAGTAAGGTGCAATCTGTAGGTATTGGTTGCAATGTACTCGTAACGTAAATGAGCTCCCGTAAAATGGTTGGCAGCGGAGCTAAGTGTCAGGCAAAGAAATAATATGGACAGTAGACCTTTATTCATCAAAAATGCGGTTGCGTTATTGTGATTAAATATACCGATAATGCCCTAAAGAGGAAAATATAATTAGGGTTGAGTTGCAGTATATATAACGCCAACAGTATAATCGCCTGCAGGAAACTCAGTGCCCGGCGATGCGCGGTAATTTACTGAGAAGGTCTTGTTGTCTCCGTTTTTACAATTTAACAAGAGGTCGCAAGGGTTGGCAGATAAAGGAGCGAAGGATTGAAAAGCTCCGGCAACATTCCCTCCTGTATTGTTTTCGCTTACTGTAAGGAAGAGTACATTATTAACGGGCATTTCCGGAGCGGGATATGTATTGCCGGCATAAGAGAATACCGGCGCATTTGTACGGACATTGACAACAAAATCCCTGTTGGAGTGAACCGTGAATTGCTGCTTCTCCGACTCCATGCCATTCATGTAATTTACAATGCTGTTGAAGCCGATATTTACATTCGATGCGCTGTTAGAGGCTATTTGTATTGTAGGCTCAAGATGTACTTTTATCAACTGCGTGGCAGCATCAGACTGTTGCGCACCCACCTGAGCGTAAGTAGCCAATAAAACCAGTACAACTGT
>DATCSV010000098.1:0-4027 GCA_036568285.1 Flavipsychrobacter sp.
CACGTGTACCTGGCACAGCCGCCGTTGTACCTGGTAAAGAAAGGTAAAGAGCAGGAATATGCATGGACGGAAGAACACCGCAAAGCTGCGGTACAGCGTCTGGCCAATGGTAAAGAAGACAGCGTGAACATTCAGCGTTACAAGGGTTTGGGTGAGATGAATGCCGAGCAATTGTGGGAAACTACCATGAACCCTGATACAAGGCAGATGAAGCAGGTAACCATTGAAAGCGCTGCCGAAGCAGACAGGGTATTCTCTATGCTGATGGGTGATGAAGTAGCTCCCCGTAGGGAGTTTATAGAAAGCCACGCCAAATACGCGAAACTCGATGTTTAAATAAAATCTGATTTATTAGATAAATGCCCTGCAATTGCAGGGCATTTGTTTTTACGCCCTTCTGATACATTTATAGCATCCCGTTGCCTGCACTCTGTTCTTCTTTTGGATTACAATGCTTATTTTACTGCAAACACCCCCGTTGAAAGAAACAGATCTGATAATAGCGTTAGCCGGTATGCTGTTCTTGGCACTGGTTGTAGTTTCCATTATGTTATACAATACGCTGCGCAACCAGGCCAGGTGGCGTCAACGCCTGGAAAAGCAGGAGGCTGAGCATACCTACTCCAATAAGCTGATGCAGATAAGATTGGGAGTGCAGGAACATACGTTGAACAACATGTCGGCGGAGATGATGGAAAACATTGCCCAGGTAATGGTAGCTGTAAGAATGAAAACCCATCTGCTGTACACACACGCCACCGATGCAGGACAGCGTGCAATAGCCGAAGAAGCGTCACTGATAACCCGCGAGTTAGTAAAAGATGTGCGAAACATGAGCTATGCAATGAAAGATATTTACTTGTTGCGAAACGGACTAAAAGATAGCGTTGAAAAAGAGCTGGGCAGGATTGTTGCGGCACAAAGGATAAAATGTAATTTTACTCAAACAGGTACAGAGCAGCACCTGGATGCTGACAGGGAGCTTATACTCTTCAGCATAATACAGCAAGGCATGGCAGACGCTGTAACATATGGCCATGCCTTAGCCTTATCTGTATCGTTGCAGTATTTGCCGGGCAGGCTTCATGCACTGATAGAGCATTCGGGAATCGGTGGCAGCGAAGCCGGCACTGCGAACATAGAAGAACGTACCAAACTACTGGGTGGATCTGTGGATATCAGCTCCGAAACAGGTAAAGGGACGAGGATACTGATAAATATACCCTTATAGAAAACAAATGAACAAAACAGAAAAAATAACAATAGCACTTGCTGACGATCATACCATGTTCAGACGCGGGCTCATTTCTATACTAAAACCCTACAAGCATATTGTCGTATTGTTTGATGCTGCCAATGGCCAGGAACTGATAGAAAAAATAAAACTGGCAGAAGAAAAGCCCCAGGTATGTATTGTAGACATTAATATGCCTGAAATGAACGGGTATGATACTGCGAAATATATAAAAAGGCACTTCCCCGGCATAAAGATGCTGGCCCTTTCCATGTACGACGATGAGGAGAATATCATACGTATGCTGCGCTACGGCGCGGATGGATACCTGTTGAAAGACAGTGAACCTGACGTTTTGGTAGAGGCGCTGGAGGCTGTACGTACACGTGGCTTCTATCACTCAGAACTCATCACCAGTGATATATTAAACAGCCTGCATACTGATAGGGAAAAAATGAAGCTATCGACTTCGGAAATCGATTTTCTGAAAATGGCTTGTACCGAGATGACGTATAAAGAGATGGCGATAGCTATGGGGGTGTCTGAAAGGACGGTGGATGGTTACCGTGACCGGATGTTTACCAAGCTGAACGTAAAATCGAGAGTAGGTATGGCCATGTATGCTATAAGAAACAATATCGTAGACCTGTATTAATATTCAAACTATTGCCCAATTTGAATTTTCTGATTTTCAACGCAATACGTACAGGCGGATATTTAAGACGAAAATTCACAATACCTTATGTTGGCGGATATTGCCCCAATGTTACCTCTTTCTTATCTTTAACGATGTTCACGGGATTTTTCAGAGTATATTTTACCTTATCTGCTGTGCTGTTTGCCGGTGCGTACAGTGTTTCCGCACAGCCCAATACAGCTGTCACCAACAATATTGAGCGGGCTCACACATTGCTGAATGATGTATTTGCAGAGCTGAATTACAATAACAGCGTCGGTGATATAAAGATGCATATCAAGGGTACGTACAACTATGAAGGCATGAGCAATAAGCCCGGCTCTGCCAGGTCGTTTATGATGAACGGCGATATAGTAATAAGCGACGGAGGGGAAAAACTGGTACGGAAAGACAGCTTCAGCCGGTCAGGAGAAGACCTGATTACGTCACTGTACGATATTGATGATGAGCATATCAATGTAAAAGAGGCCGGCGAAGAGTTGAAACTAACCACTAAGGATAAAGACAAATACCTGTATAAATCCCTGGTATTCTCGCCTAACCTGCTGATGCAGGTACTGTTGCAGGATGCATCCCGCAACAGCTTTATCAGCACCACCGATAAGTATCACATCATCAGGCACAACAACGCTTCGGGCGAGGCGCTTTTCCTGTATATCAATGCTAATACTTACTTCCTGGAGAGGATAGACCAACCTATGTACGATGTGGTGAACGGCGACTTTTACCGTAGTATATTTTACAGCAAATACGACGTACAGGATGGCTACCAGGTGCCCGGCAAGATCGTTGTCAAAAGGGACACAAACATTGTATACGACCTGGACATTGAATTGAAAGAAATATTGCCCCGTGTAGAATATGGCACTGTGCGCCTGTCGCAAAAAAATATCGGCGACTGGCTGTACCTGGTACTGATGCCCAAATGGAACCATAAAAGTGTAATAGCCGATATGAAAGACTACCTGGTGGTATTTGAACCACCAGGCAATCCTGAAGCGGGATACACACTGCTGGACAATATTAAACGCGCGTACCCCGGCAAGGAGATAAAATACCTGGTGGTATCGCACCTGCACCCAGACCTGATGGGTGGTGTGCGCCCTTTTATGGAAGAAGGTGTAACCATAGTGACAACAGAGGGTAACAGGTCATACTTCCAGGATATAGCTATTAACAGGCACCTATTCTCTGAAGACGTGCGGGTAAAGAAATTCATTACACCGAAATTCCAGTTCGTGGTGTTGAACAAGCAGGAAATACGTTCGGGTGAGCGTATTATACAACTCTACCTGCTCAACAAACAATCGCACCATACAGACGAATACATTGTATCGTACATACCGCAGGAAAAAATGCTGATACAAAGCGACCTGGTAAAAACCTGGGACCTGAAGGAGAACAGGAATCCTGACAGGAAAGAAAAAGGCCTGATGGAGTTTATTGACGCTAATAAGATCAACGTAAAGCAAATAGTACAAAGCTGGCCGCTGGAAAAAGCTCCGCATGTAGTTGATTTCAATGACGTAAAACCGCAGTCGGACAGCAAACTGCTGAAAGGTTCTAAGAAAGTGCTGGAGGTGTTTAATTAGTTTTTTTGTTAAACCGAAAAACGACCCCTATGCCAGCACCGTACGTATATTCAGTCTTTCTGGAGTTCGGTATAGCCAGCAAGTTGGTGAGTGATTGGGTATATGCAACACCCCCGGTGAGGCCTACCTGATTCGTCAGATAATATTCAACATTAAGGGCAACTATGCCCGATAAAGAAAATGCAGTTTCGGCAGCATTCTTGTAAGATGTAGTCTCCTTCGTTTTCTGATTTTTATTTTTGATAATCACAGGGAAGTTGTATGCAGTCAGCAACCCGAATTCAGGTACTATTACTATTTTACGGGTAACCGGCAACATGCAGCCTATTGTAACGGGAAGCATCAAGTGCCTGTAAATGCTATAGCGGGTTATATCTGTGGGTTCGGTTTTAGGCTGCCCCGTTACCGGGTCGAAATCCGACTCAAATAATACCTGGTAATTTTTGGTATAGCTTGTGCCGGACAATCCCAGCCCTGCACTAATGCGAAGTTTGGAAAATGTAT
>DATCSV010000099.1:0-16800 GCA_036568285.1 Flavipsychrobacter sp.
CACGATCGCTATTTCCTAGATCGTATGGTGAACCGTATTGTGGAAGTATGGCAGCAGGGCCTGCACCTGTACACGGGCAACTACTCCTTCTACCAGAAGGAAAAAGCGGAGCGTATGGAAATGCAGCAGCGTGCCTACGAAAACCAGCAGGACTATATACGCCAGCAGGAGCGTTTCGTTGAGCGTTTCCGCGCAAAGGCCTCCAAAGCCGCACAGGCACAGAGTGCCCTGAAGAGGCTGGATAAACTGGACAGAATTGAGTCGCCCGATACCTCTATCCCCGTAATGAATATCAACTTTGATGTAAAGGTGCAGCCGGGCAAGATCATTTGCACCCTCAAAGATATTTCCAAGAAATACGGCAACCAGGTAATATTTGACCATGCCAATGCCGAAATTAACCGCGGGGACAAAATAGCCCTGATAGGTGCCAATGGTAAGGGTAAATCTACCTTGCTGCGTATCATAGCCGACAGGGAAACTTACGACGGTGAGCGCAAATGGGGGCACAACGTAGAAGAGAGCTTTTATGCCCAGCACCAGCTGGAAGCGTTGAATATAGAGCGCGAGATACTGGAAGAAATGAGCCTGGCCGGCACCGGTAAAAACGAATTGGAGCTCAGGCAGCTTTTGGGTTGCTTTCTCTTTAGCGGAGACGATGTGTTCAAGAGAATAAAAGTGCTGTCGGGTGGTGAGAAGGCGAGGGTAGCCCTGGCCAAGACCATTGCCATGAAGGGCAACTTCCTGATGCTGGATGAACCTACCAACCACCTGGATATGCAGAGCGTGGAGATGCTGATAGATGCCCTGAATAAATATGAGGGCACCTTCATATTGGTTTCGCACGACAGGTATTTCATCAGCAAAACAGCCAACAAGATATGGGTAATTGAAGACGGGCTTATCAGGGAATTTGCAGGCAGCTACGACGAGTGGGTAGTGTACGAGCAGGAAAAAGAAAAGCGCAAAGCAGCAACTGCCAAACCAGCTGCCGCCCCCGTAGTGGAAAAGAAAGCAGAGGCGCCGAAACAGCAGTCACAGCAACCTGTTTCTTCAGAGCTGAAACAACTGCAAAAAGAGCATCAGAAGAAACAGCGCGAATTTCAAAAACTGGAGGAGCAGATAAATAACCTGAAAGAGGAAAAGGCAAAGCTCGAACAGCAATTGGCTGATCCCGAGTTTTATGCCGACAAGGACAAATTTATGAAAGTGGATGAGGCTTACCGTAATTTGAATGGCCAGTTAGACAGGTTGTCAAAAGATTACGACAAGCTGTTTGAAGAAGTGCTGCAATTAGAAGAGAAGTTAAATTAATTAACTTTTAATTAATGGTGGAGGTGTCAGGGTTGACTTAGCCTGAGCGGTTTGATAACTTTATAAAAAATCGCAACATGAGGAAACTGTTACTTTTGCCATTAGCTGTTCTATTAATTGCATCTGCTTCAGCTCAGAACAAGACTTACCGCTTCCACTTTAACAACCGGTTAAGCGAAAACGTATTCCAGGGTAGTCCTTTGGTACCCATGTGCGCCGGTACTTATACTTTCCAGACATTGGCCGGTGTAAATAAACGAGCCTATAATTTTGATAAAGGCTGCGGCCTGGTTTTCAACGACTCGGCTACCAACCTGTTAGCTTCCGGCAGCTATACCATAGAGATGTACTTCAAGCTGGATACTATACAGGGTTATAAGAAACTCATAGATTTTGACAGCCTGGGTGTCGATCCGGGTTTTTACAATCAGAACGGCAAACTGGTGATGTATAATAAGTTCACCAGTCCCGACTCTGTAATAGGCGCAGGCCAGTATGAGTATGCTGCCATTACCCGCGATGGCTCTACCAAGGACATGTATGTATACCACAACGACAAGGTGATAGGGATGTTGAATGACAACAACGACCAATATATATATGGTACGGAGAAGCTGTTGATATTCTTCAAAGACGACAAAGGCACGAATGGGGAACAGACAGGAGGCAGCGTTGGCTTGATACATATATCCAACTACGTAATGGATAGCACAACTATCAAGAGTAACTATAATGGGCTGGCATCTACGCTGAATATATCGGAAACAGCCAACCGGGATAAGCAAATCAACGTGTGGCCCAACCCGGCAACCGACTATGTAGCGATCTCAATGCCTGTTGCAGGTAGCTATATATTGTATGACCTTGCCGGCAGAGCGCATGCCGCAGGCAAACTGAAACATGGAACGAACAAGCTCGCTATACAACAATACCCGGCGGGGATATACATGTTGGAGGTCATAAGCGGAGAAGGTGGAAGTACGGTGTACAAGGTGGTGAAACAGTAGGCCCTTCTTGCGGTTGTACTGTTGTTGTTGTACTTTTATCATGCAATAACCAAGTATTTCATTATGCCATCTTTCGATATAGTAAGCAAGGTAGACCTGCAGACACTGGACAACGCCATTAATGTAGCACAAAAGGAAATCTCCACCCGTTACGACTTTAAAGGTTCTCATATAGAGATAGAACTGAATAAAAAGGATATGGTCATTAACCTGGAGGTAGAGAATGAGATGCAGCTGAACCAGGTGGAAGATATCATAGTGACCAAGGCTATGCGCCAGGGGCTTGAAGCCAATAGCTTCGACAGGTCTAAAACGCACAGCGCGTCGGGCAAGTACATCCGCAAGGCTGTGCCTGTGAAAAATGGCATCGACCGGGAAATGGCCAAAAAGATCGTAAAGCTGATAAAGGACAGCGGCTCAAAAGTGCAGCCCGCCATACAGGATGATACTATAAGAGTAACAGCCAAAAAGATCGACGAACTGCAGGCAGTCATCCAGCTATGCCGCAGCGCCAACCTGGATATTCCCCTGCAGTACGTGAATATGAAGAGCTAGAACCGCGCGTTGTTTTCTTTCAACGTAGGTTGTACCAGGTCTTTCTCCGAAACAATGGCGTTAGCCAGGTCTATTTTCCAGTCGATGTTTAGTTCGGGGTCAGCGTAATAGAGTCCTCCTTCGTCTTCCTTGCTGTAGAAGTCGTCGCATTTGTAAAACACTTCGGCGGTTTCGGTAAGCACGGAATAGCCGTGTGCAAAGCCCCTTGGCACCAGGAATTGCCTTTTGTTTTCAGCCGACAGTTCCACGCCATACCAGCGGCCATAGGTGGCGCTGTCTTTGCGCAGGTCTACCACTACATCCCATATCGCACCTTCCAGTGCGCGTATCAGTTTGGTTTGGGCATGTGGCGCATTCTGGTAGTGCAGCCCCCGCAGCACGTTGATAGTTGACCGCGCCTGGTTATCCTGCACAAAGTCAATATCCTGCCCGGTGGCTTTTTTGAATGTATTGGCATTGAAGCTTTCAAAGAAATAGCCGCGGTCATCGTTGAAGATGCGAGGTTCCAGTATCAGCAAGCCTTCCAGTGGTGTCTTTATTACGTTCATGATTTACGCAGTTGTTCTACTACTTCTATAAAGTTCTTTGAGATAAATTCCAGTTCTTCAGTGGTCAGTTCTGTGTGTATAGGCAGGGAGATAACACACTCCTGCAGGAGATCAGTGACAGGCAGTATATAGTCCGCACCGCCAAATTCTTTCAGCATATTCTGCTTGTGGCTGGGCACGGGGTAATATATCATAGACGGTATACCACGTTCGGCTAATGCTGTTACTACGTCGTTCCTGTCAACATCCTTCAGCTTTATCGTGTATTGATGAAATACGTGGTGGCTGTATGGTGCGCGGTATGGTGTGTTGATATTCGTATGGCCTGCAAAGGCTTTGTCGTAGTAGTCAGCAGCAGCTCTGCGTGCGTCGCAGTACTCGTCCAGGTGCGGCAGTTTTACCCTGAGTATTGCCGCTTGTATGGTATCCAGCCGGCTGTTGCAGCCCACCATTTCGTGGTAGTAGCGTACCTTCTGGCCGTGGTTGGCTATCATCTGCAGCTTTTCGGCGAGGGCATCATCGTTGGTAAACATAGCGCCGCCGTCACCATAACATCCCAGGTTTTTAGAAGGGAAGAACGATGTAGTACCTATTGTTCCCATCGTGCCGGTCTTCACCTTGCGGCCGTCGGCAAATGTATAATGCCCGCCAATTGCCTGGGCGGTATCTTCAACCAATGGTATATTGAACTCTTTTGATATAGCCAGCAAGGCTTCCATATCGGCTGTTTGCCCGTACAGGTGTACAGGTACTATCGCTTTCGTTTTGGACGTAATGGCTTTCCTGATCTCATCTGTATTTACCGTAAAGGTGTCAGGATCAACATCTACAAACACAGGCTGCAGCCTCAATAGTGCCATCACTTCTACCGTAGCTATATAGGTGAATGAGGGTGTAATTACCTCGTCGCCAGGCTTCAACCCCAGTGCCATCAATGCTATCTGCAAGGCATCTGTACCATTGGCACAGGGTATTACGTGTTTTACACCCAGGTAGGTTGCCAGTTCCTTAGCGAACAACTTTACATCCTCTCCGGCTATAAATGCCGTGTTGTCTATTACTCTTTGTATAGCTGTATCTACTTCAGGCTTTATCTTTTGGTATTGACGCTTCAGGTCAACCATTTGCAGTTTGTGCATATCGCGTTTTTAACGGCTGCAAACCTACGTTTTAGGCTGCATTCGTCAAAATATTACTATATAGATTATGTAGGTTTTATGACCGTTATAAGAGGGCTGTACGGTCTGTTTGACTTATCTTCACGGCAGAAACGTTTACCGGTTGTTATATGCGGAAAATACTTGTATTACTATTTTTGTCTCTCGCAATTCAAGCTGATGCCCAGAACGACCTGTTTGGGCTTGAAAAGCAACCCGCACGAAAAGGCTTTATCCTCGGATTTAACGGCGGGGTAGATTTCCCCGGGGCAGATATGGCTGAGCGCTATGGCACCAGTTGGCGCGTAGGCGGACAGGTGTTGTATAAGACCAAATCCAATTGGGTGTTCGGCCCAAAGTTTGATTACATGTTTGGCAACAACCTGCGGGAAGATTCGTTGCTGGCGAACATCGTTGATAAGTATGGTACCTTCATAGGTAGCAGTGGCCAGCGGGTAAGTGTCAGTGCTTACCAGCGCGGGTACATGGCTGGATTGCAGGTTGGAAAAATATTTAATATCAGCAAATCCAACAGCGATAATGGCATACTGGCTATGACCACCGTCGGCTTCATGGAGCACAAAATTTTTATCCGCGACCGGGAGAACGCTATTCCTTCTTTGAGAGGAGATTATCTGAAAGGCTACGACCGCCTTAGCAGCGGATGGATGCTGGAGCAATATGTTGGTTACACCTATTTCGCCAATAATAATTTGCTTAACTTTCACATCGGACTGAATGTAACAGCGGGATTTACCAAAGGCCGCAGGGACTGGTTGTATGATGTCCGCAGGCCTGGCAATGAGGCGCGGTTCGACCTGTTATATGGTATCAGGGCCGGGTGGTACATTCCCATCTTCAAACGCAAGTCTGAAGAGTTCTTTTTTGAATAATTTATGTCGGTAGTTTTATACTGGCTTGCCATACGATCATACGCTCTTGCAGTGAGAGTGGCAGCTTTGTTCAACAACAAGGCGAGGCTCTTCATACGCGGACGCAAAGGATTATTGACCCACATAAAATATACCCTTGTAGATGAGAAGCGCCCACGTATATGGATGCATTGCGCATCATTGGGCGAATTTGAGCAGGGGCGGCCGGTACTTGAAGCCCTTAGGTCGAGGTATTCCACTCACGCTATTGTGCTCACCTTTTTTTCACCCTCCGGTTATGAGGTGAGGAAAGATTATCCCGGTGCAGATTATGTATTCTATCTTCCCTTAGATAGCGCCTATAATGTCAGGCGATTTGTACAGTATGTTGACCCGTCTGTAGCTATATTCGTTAAGTATGACCTTTGGTATTTCCTGCTCATGAGGCTTGCGGGGAAGAACATTCCCATTCTGTTACAGTCCGCCATATTCAGGAAGGAACAGCCTTTTTTTAAATGGTATGGTTGGCTGCACAGGCGTATGCTGCATGCCTTTACACATCTTTTCGTGCAGGACAATGCATCTCAGCAAATGCTGCAAAGGATAGGTATTGAGCATGTAAGTGTAGGTGGCGATACACGTTTCGACAGGGTAGCAGGGGCAGTACAGTATATTGAACCAGTAGAATATATACCTGCTTTCTGCGAGGGCCATAAGGTGATAGTGGCAGGTAGCACATGGCCGGAAGATGAACAACTGCTGAAGCTGGTGGTAGAGAAACTGCCCGCAGAATGGAAGATAATAGTAGTGCCGCACGAAACAGATATCCGGCATATGAAACAGTTGATGGACCTGCACGAAGGCGAAGCGGTGTTATGGTCGCGTATGGAACAGGACTATTATGATCAGCGGATACTGCTGGTGGACACTATAGGACTATTGTTGCGCCTGTACCAATATGCTGATGTTGCCTATGTGGGCGGCGGTTTCAACAAAAGCGGCATACATAATATACTGGAAGCCGCTGTATATGGCAGGCCGGTCTTTCATGGCCCGGTTTTTCATAAGTTTAAAGAGGCCAGGGACCTGCAGGATTGTGGAGCGGCATATATAGCTACTGATGCCGACAGTATGGTCACCCGGATAATGCAATGGGATGAAGACAGAATCAGCTACAACGCGGCTTGTATCTCCGCGAGGAAGTATGTAAGCAACAATACAGGCGCAACGGATAAGATCGTCGCCTATATAGAGGGAAAAGAATTGCTCAACAGGCTGTAAAACGACTGGACAGTCGGATTTTCCTTATCCCAATTATACTTTCCATGTAATTCTGTTTCAGTATAATTCAATGCTTCCTGCAGGCTATTGCAGGTATTCAGGTGTTTTACTGCAGCGTCATAAGCAGCTTTGTCATCCATAAACAGCTCACTCAAATACAGGTACTTATCGTTGATGCCAATACTGGTGCGAATATCTATTGCAGGTACGTCTGCTACATTGGCTGTTACTACTACCGGCTCTTCAACAGCAATATGCGATTCCGCTTCCTGTGCCGGCACATGCGCAGACGATTGTTGGCCATTATCTTCCTGCACGGGCATCAGCAACTGGTTTTTGCGCAGTTCCAGCAGGTCGGCGTAAAGCACACGTGTGTAGTCCAGCATCAGGTCTGTGTCAATGACCGATTTGTCTTTATCACTCCCTGCCAAGTCCGCCAGTTTCTGTATCAGTAGGTTAATGCGCTGCATATTGTGCTTTTACACAAATATAACCAAGCATACGCTAAATGGAAACGGTGCCACAGGCACCGTTTCATAAGATGTTGTTATTGTTCTGAATCGTTTTTCGATTTTTTCTTAGCTCTGTTGTCACGCAACTTCTTGATGCCCAACCCCGCGCCTGCGGTAGCCAGGAAGCTTAAGCCACCGTCAAGGGGTATTTCGCTGCTGTCATCATCATCATCATTACTATAGTGATCATCATCATCGCCGCTGTTGTAGTGGTCATCGTCATCGCCACTACTATAGTTGTCATCATCATCTCCACCTCTTCCTCTACCTTGTTGCGTACCCCAGCTATAGCCTTGCAGAAACTCAACAGGTTTAAAAATTGCTTCCCAGTTAGTAGCAGGTATGGCCTTTACCCCGGGTGAAAACATTGCCATAGTAAGTAGCAGGCAGGCCACGTTGAAAAAATATCTCCTCATATACGCATGGTTTTAGCTGTCTCTCTTATATCAATCTCTGTTGCAAATATATGTATTATGCAGGGTAGTTGTTATATGAAATAATCGTAAAATATCCACACTCTACGCGGTTATTGTGCATTATTGCCCCCGCTGTTCCGCTATGCGCGAGAGCATATATAATAACAGGTGGGGCAGTGGACTTGTGAAGAAAAGTCTGACCGTCGTTACCCAATCGAGAAAGTCTTCAGTCATTAGGTCGGTCAGCGTTTTCAGCGCACCAATCAATAGAATAAAAACCAATGCTGTGCTGTAGGCGTATAACCAGAATTTCTTCAACCATTGCATCGGATGTGTCTTCCATGCCCACCAGCCAATAGGCATTACAGCGAGTAAAATTACAAAATGGCCTGCCTGTCTCACCACAGGTGAAAGCCGCCGCACAGCATATCCTTCTGTAAACAACTGGTAATCGAGAAAGCAGACTATTGTGATGAGTGCGAGCGCCAGCCAGAATTTACTTTGTTGCTTCATGCTGTTTAGGTTTTTTCATATACAATACCCACCCAAGAAATACCACGGCGTAAATAATGATCTTGAACACATAGTGGTGCGCGAAGTCTGTCATGGAGTGATTAACATCGTACATGGCAGCCAGCAGAGCTGTGCGGATGATGTTGAGTATGTAAATAATCAGGGTACCAATTACGCCGAACAATATCATACGTTTGGCATTAGTAGGCAGACAGAGGATGAAGCCAAGGTACAGCACTATCAACTCCAACCCGTTGCACTGCCGGGCTATGCTCACAGCCTTGCCTCCATTCAATACAATTACATTGCCGTCTTCGCCAATGTCTGTATAAAAGAATGACAGCAGTTTCATTGCTCCTAACTGTACGATACGAGTCAACTGGTCGTCAGGTATGCCGGACGGCTTCAATACAAAGTTGTACAGCAACTCCCACGCTGCTATAAGTATTGCCGCCCTTATGACAAACGGCCTTACGTTTTCAGGAATGGAATTTTTTATTTTATCAATGAAGCTCATGACGTAAAACTAATATTGTTATTTATATTCAGTAAGTACCCAATCGTTGCGGGAAAAATGTTTCCATTCAGCTGATGCGATATCCACTTTGGGATCCACTAATAAGCGCCGGGGCCGCCCGTTGACTGAGCACATGCTTTTTACATATACAGCCACATCGTAGCCCTTTTGTTTATACTCCTCTTTTATGCGGCCGGCAAATTGCCAGATAAAGTCCGGTTTAGTAGCCACATTCCTGGCCTGGTATCTCAGCATATGGTCTTCAGGCCTGAGTATCCATACACTTTCAGAGTTCTTATCCTTAACGGTGAAAACAGCTTCACCTTTCTTGCTGCGCAACATCATTCTCCACGCCATGCGATGCCCTTCCTCGGTCCATACCACATCACCCTTGTACAGGTGGTGCCTGAGTGGTGTGAGCACCTGCCACACTATGTAAAGGCTGAGTATAAGTGTGATATAGCGCTGTTGCCTGATGGGTATAGCAGGATAGGGGAAAGGTTTGGTTTCTATGCCTACAGTATTGTCAAAGGTCCTGCCCGGGAAGAAGAAAACATTCAGGCTCATGGCCAGGTAGGGAAATACCCCTATACCAAAGGTCAGCTTATTGAACTGGTGAAATACCAGCATCGCTATCACAGCTAATACCCTCGTACGTTTCCACAGCAGTGCCGGAACAATCAGGAGGTCGAATATGATACCGCTGTAAGATACAAAGTAGGCGAACCATTCTTTCTGAAAAAGGTAGCCGAAATAGTGGTGCTTCTGCTTATTGGCAAACCATATCTTGGCAGGCATTGCTTTCAGCCAGTCGGGGTATATCTTGGCAATCGCTGCGTAAGTATATACAATCGCTATTTGTACAATGAACAACTGTATACACCAGCGATAGCATTCATTAGTTGGTTTAACAAGACCCAATTTCACATCGAGCGAAGCGCGCCTGTGCGCGGGCACTATGAACATCATCCAGCAGATGAGTACCATCAGGAAGTAGTGGTTATTGTAATGCGCCTTTTGCGAGAAATAAACGCCCGACCATAATATGGCCAGAAAAAAAGACGTGTACCTGTAGAATAGTCCCAGTGCTACCAGCACTGACATAAGGCAGCCGGCACCGAAGTACCAGTACATCTTTTCGCCATTCATGTGCTGTAGAAATTCGAAACCTATAAAGGTAAACCTGAAGGGAGCGCGGATGTACACTTCATCCACCCATCCGCCCGCAATGCTCTTCCCAAACTCCATGAGCATGATAGCACCGAACAAAATGCGGAATACTATCAACGGGCTGTTGTTCACCGGTGTGAACCAATGGGTACGCAAACGACTGATATAGCTGTTGGCTGTCATGAGGTGCAGGGCTAAGATATTGCATCAATGCAGATATTGCAAAGAGCGTGTATTAATTATACAAGTTCTTTCAGCTTGGCTATAACATAGTCTACTTCTTCGCGTGTATTGCCGTGGCTGAATGAGAAACGTATGGGTACCAGGTTCTCACCTTCGGGGCCATACAGTGTCTTGATCACGTGGCTTACAGAACTGGCACCGCTGCTACAGGCACTGCCCCCGCTCACACAAATACCTGCCATGTCCAGGTTGAACAACAGCATGTCGGTTTTATCCGTTTTGTGGAAGGCTACATTGAGTACGGTATACAAGCACTCTCCCTCGCAATCGCCATTCAAACGTATATCGGGGAAGTTGGCTTTCAGCTGTTCTATCATATAGGATTTCAGACCGCGGATGTAGGCACTGTCCTGCTCATAACGGGCTACGGCTTTTTCCAACGCTTTGGCATAACCTATGATACCGTAGAGGTTTTCAGTACCCGCGCGCATATTGCGTTCCTGCGAGCCTCCGTATATCATGGGTTTTATCTTCACTTCATCACTTACATAGAGTACACCTACTCCTTTAGGACCATGGAACTTGTGGCCTGCAGAGCTGGCAAAGTGCACCTTCAATTCCTTGAGGTTGACAGGGTAGTGGCCGATGGTCTGCACCATATCACAATGCAAAATGGCGCCATATT
Organism: Flavipsychrobacter sp.; assembly: GCA_036568285.1. GTDB lineage: Bacteria > Bacteroidota > Bacteroidia > Chitinophagales > Chitinophagaceae > UBA5543. Next base: position 10,731 of record DATCSV010000099.1, read on the forward strand.
TTTCGCAAAGCTCACCTACAGTTTTAATATCCAGCAGGTTGCCTATCTCATTGTTGGCATGCATCAACGTCACCAGCGTTTTTTCTTCGGCAGCAGCCAGCAGTTGCTCCAGGTGGGCGAGGTCGGTATGGCCATTAGGCAGTATGTTGACCATGCTCAATGTAGCATACCCGGCTTTAGCCATGTTTTCGGCTGTATACAAGGTGGCATGGTGTTCTATTGGTGATGTAATGATATGCTTGCAGCCCAGGTCGCGGATGGCGCAGTTGATGGCCATATTGCTGCTTTCGGTGCCGCCGGAGGTAAAGAATATCTCGCCCGGGGTAACACCCAACAGTTTTGCCACTGTTTTTCTTGCTGTTTCTATGCCCAGCTTGGTTTCCCTGCCATAAGAATATACAGATGAGGGATTACCGAACTTCGCAGTCAGGAAGGGCATCATAGCTTCCAGCACCTCAGGGTCCAGGCTGGTAGTAGCAGCATTATCGAAGTATACAGTGGCCATTTAAAATATTTTGGCTGCAAATTTACCCAAATAAGTTAAAAGGTTAAAGGGTTTATATATTTAACCGGTTTGCTGATCAGTTCTGTTAGTAGCGTAGGCATAGTTTTTTAATATAATTAGAAAAAACTATGAGAAGCAAAGCGCATTTCAAAACTCACCCCTTGCATCCTATATTGGTGGCTTTCCCCATTGCCTTTTTTATAGGGACGCTCATATTTGATCTATTGGGCGTTTTTACAGGGAATGTGAGTTATACGACGACAGGCGAATACCTGAATATAGCCGGTATTGCCGGGGCGGTGCTGGCTGCAGTACCGGGCCTCATCGACTTTATGTACACGGTGCCGCCAAAAAGTTCGGCTAAGAAGAGAGGTGCACAGCATGGTATTCTGAATGTATTGGTGCTGGGTATATTCGTGTTCATATTGGTCTACAGGCAAGATGTGCAGCAGGCAGACTGGATAATGCTGGGCGGCGAGCTGGCGGGTGTGCTATTATTGTCTGCCGCCGGCTGGATGGGCGGAACGCTGGTACATAGGAACCAGATAGGGGTGGACATACGCTATGCAGGAGCGGGTAAATGGAACGAAGAATACCACGAAGCCGGCAAAGATATCAAGGTGGCAACAGTTACCGAGCTGGAACTGAACCAGATGAAGTTGGTGCACGTAGCAGATAAAAGGATTGTAATTGGCAAAACAGAGCGAGGGTTCGTCGCATTTAGCGACTATTGCACCCATAGGGGCGGGTCGCTGGCAGGGGGAGCACTGATGTGCGGAACAGTGCAGTGCCCCTGGCATGGCTCACAGTTCGATTGTTTTACAGGGGACGTAAAAGCAGGCCCTGCAGAAGAGTCCATAAAAGTGTACGAACTGGAAGAGCGCGATGGTGCATTGTACCTGAAACCGGAATAAGGGATGTTAGTCGATCTCCTCCCGGAAGGTAATGCCATGTTCGCTCAGCTCGGCCAGTACCGGCCTGTAGATGGATGGCATATTGGGTATGCATACGCCAAGGGGCGGTTTTACTTTGTTGGTAAGTACCAGGCGTGCCAGTATAGCCATAGGTAGTCCTACAGTTTTGGCCATAGCTGAGTACCGGGCATTTTGCCCCTTCACCGTCATAGTACTGACCAGGGTTGTTTTCTTGTTCGACTTGTGTACATATTCCAACTCGTGCCGCATGATCACCAGGTCTTTGTCTTCCGGTTTCAAGACCCATTTGCGCAGCAGCACATCCAGCAGGATGTCCGCCGAGCTGCCTTTCTTTGGTTTGATGGGTTCGTCTTCGAATATGCCCAGCCATGCTACCATAGTTATAGGTGTATCGTCTGCAGCCATGCCCATTTTGTCGGCCACCTGCTTTATCAAAGGTTCTTTATCGTCAAAGCCGTTTTTACTGCGTACCCACCCGGAATAGGTATCATCTTTTACTTTGTCTCCGGGGTCTGTGAGGCCCAGTTGTACCAGTACATTCCAACCTTTCATAAAACCCTGGAAACGGTAAGTGGCCCTCATAAAGGTTTTGACGTCCGGCAGGTCGTAGAGGTTCATATAACTTAATGAATCCCGGTTAGGGTAGTATACAAGCGGGTTAACACCTTCTATTTTCGCACCGCGTTTGGGGTGGGCAAATAACTCGCTGTAAGGAACTTCAACCTCTTTGCCATTGGAGAGGTGTTTAGCGCCATCTCTGCCTGCCAGCACCACATTGCGTGGATTCCAGCTGAATTTATAGTGCCAGGGATTAGTATCAGATTCCGGGGCAATCAATCCCCCCGTGAATGATTTAAATGAAGTAATAGCCCCTGCTACCTTCTGTATGCCATGTACTATTTGGCTGGCCGTCATATGGTCGATACCCGGGTCGAGCCCCATTTCGCACATAAACATCAGGCCGGCTTGTTTTGCCTGCATGTCCAGTTCCTTCATGTCGGGCGACACATATGAGGATGTGATGAGATGTTTTTTATGCTTCAGGCAGTCGTGCGCCAGCAATACGTGCAATGCAGGGGGCATTAAAGAAATCACCAGGTCAGACTTACTCACCAGTAAAGACCGTTTCTTTTCATCTGCAATATCAAGCACCTGTGCTTCTGCTAACGGATGACCGTTGATCTTATCATTAATAGCATCAGCGTCGCTGTCTGCTACTATCACTTTCCATCCTGAACGTTGTGCGTGGCTGAGTAAGTAATCAATGAGGAAAACAGAAGTTTTGCCTGCGCCTACTACAAGAATCGTCTGCATATATTTGCAAAAAAATAAAGGGGTTTTACTAAATCAAATGTAAATATTGTTTTTTCTATTTCTTAGCCACACCTGAAAAATATTTTATACATATCAAAAATCTGAAATATCGTTTATGAGTATATGGAAAGAACCGGTAGCAACTGTGGAAGCGCTCAATAATTTATCGAATGGTACGATGGCCAAAACCCTGGAGATCACTTTTACAGCTATAGGACAAGACTACCTGGAAGCCACAATGCCGGTAACGGACAATGCCAGGCAGCCTTACGGCCTGTTGCATGGTGGTGCGTCGGCCGCTCTTGCAGAAACAGTAGGCAGCGTGGCATCATCTCTATGCATTGACCTGGATAAGCAGATATGTGTAGGACTAGAAATCAACTGCAATCACGTTCGTGGTAAAAAGGATGGAGTGGTGACAGCACGTGCCATGCCATTGCATATAGGTTCATCTACACACGTATGGGATATCAGGATAAACGACGAACGGGGAAAACTCATATGTGTCAGCCGCCTTACCGTAGCAATACTGAAGAAACCTTAGCGTAGTTTCACTATGCGATACACAGGGCTGCCCAGTACCTCTTTTTCATAAATGATCCTTGATTCCGGAGCGTCCTTATTGGGGAACTGGTATGGATTTGTCCTGAAAAACTCCAGGAAATATTCCGCTTCAAATATATCCCAGGTAAGTATGAACTTACTATGCATGGGCTTATCCAGGAATTTGTAGTTGTCCCTCAGCGTCCAGATATCCATGAAGACTTTAATGCCGTATCGTTCGTCATGTTCTGCCAGCCATTCCAGTCCGTGTTTGTGCCCGGTGCCCCAGTAGTCCAGTTCGTAGTTTTTAACCAGGTAGTTTTTTTCGTGAGACACGAAGCTATTGAAATATACGTGCTCGAAAGGGTGGTTGCGGTACATAAACACACCAATGAGCACCAGTTGTAAAGCGCATAGTGACCAGACAATGGTCTTGGCTCTATGCTTCAGTAGTTCATGCAAACCGAAAACTGCCAGCATAACGAAAGCCGGGTAGATGAAATACATATGCCTCCATCCATCATACAAAACGGCGTTAAGGCGGATAACAATAATGAGGGGCAGGAAAAAACAAATCAGGGCCAACAACACGCTTCTAAGGGGAGTATTTCGGAAATACATGCCGGGCGACCTTATGATGCCGGAGATGCATATGATTACGCCAATAATTCCCAGTAACAGGAATAACTCAGGTGTGGTGATGGAAAACCATGTAGGTATGTAACTCCAGGGGAGATCTGTAGCAGGTATCAACTGTCCGGCAAATTGTACTGAGCCTTTCCATGGATACTGCGCGCTGGTTTCGTACACGTATTGTAGTCCGGCTATCGGGTCGTCCCAAAGGGTGGGCCAGGACGCGTACAACGTGATGCAGGTGCCTGCACACACCAGCAGGCCTGCTAAGATGAGTTTACCGGCGTTTTTCCTCTGGCTGTAAGCCGATACGATATCTGCCAGTAAGAAAAGGGCAATTGGTGCCAGTACGATAATATTCATCAGCCGGAAAGTGGTGCCGTAGCCACATACCAGCCCCAATACGAAATAGGCCACGAGTTTCTGTTTTCTGAATGCCCGGTGAGCCGTGACCATGGCTAGCAGGAACATGCACATCGCAGGGATATCTTTCGGGTTGAAAAACGCATGTCCGAAAATAACCGGGTGAAAAAGTAAAGCGGCAAGGCCGAAGGCAGCCAACCACCGGCTGCCGAACACCCTATATATCCATGTATATCCCGCAGCCATGCTACATACAAAAAACAAGTAGGTAACTAAGTGTCTCGTCAGGAAAATATCCCTGAAAGAGCTGGTATGAAGTAGCTTTTCAAAGAACATATATACCCATTCAAAACCCGGCCCATGGTCGCGGTATTTGTAGGTATATTCACCGGGATAGGTATCGGTAGCCTTCATATAAGCCACATAGCCAATTTCCCGTTGGCTTACCTCGTCGATGGATACACCGAAGTCCTGGTATATGTGCAGCCCTGTTAGCAGCGCTACCAGTAGCACCAACATTCCCGGCCAATGGGTTTTTAGTGTTTGTCGCATCAGATTTACTCGGCTGTGAGATGAAAAATAGCCACAAAGGCAAATAAACACAAATAAGCCGGTATTTTATCTGCCAAATACGGTGTATCAACCTGTTTTTCAGTGCAAAAGTATGGTTGTTAAAATGTGTATATGTGAATATAATTTCACCTTCTATACAGCATTTTTTGGCTATATTTGCATATTGCACTTTAAGATAAATTATGGACGAGAACAATCAGGACCTGAATACTCCGGGTAGCGCTGATGACGCAAACAAAATAATCCAGGTTAACATCGAGGAACAAATGAAAACCGCTTACATAGATTATTCTATGTCAGTGATAGTAGGCCGTGCATTGCCCGATGTAAGGGACGGCCTGAAACCCGTTCACCGCAGGGTGCTTTATGCCATGCACGAGCTGGGTGTTAACCACAACAAACCACATAAGAAATCTGCCCGTATAGTGGGTGAGGTACTGGGTAAGTACCATCCGCACGGCGATACATCAGTATATGATGCCATGGTGCGTATGGCGCAGCCCTGGAGTATGCGCTACACATTGGTAGACGGCCAGGGTAACTACGGCTCGCAGGATGGTGACGGACCGGCAGCCATGCGTTATACCGAAGCAAGGTTGCAACGCCTGGCCGAGGGTATGATGGATGACCTGGACAAAGAAACGGTTGATTTTACCCTGAACTTTGACGATACACTACAGGAGCCCAGCGTTATGCCCACGCGTATACCGCAACTGTTGCTCAATGGCTCATCAGGTATTGCTGTGGGTATGGCTACCAATATGATGCCGCACAACCTTACAGAGGTAATCAACGGTTGTATAGCTTATATTGACAACCGTGAGATAACAATAGATGAGCTGATGACACACATCAAGGCACCCGATTTTCCGACCGGGGGTATCATCTATGGCATGGAAGGCATCAAGCAGGGCATGCATACCGGCCGTGGCAGGGTAGTGCTGCGCGGCAAGGTAAATGTAGAGACGACAAAGGGTAACAGGGAACAGATAGTTATTACCGAAGTGCCTTACCAGGTAAGCAGGGATGCCCTGGCAGAGAAAATAGGTAACCTGGTAAATAATAAGATAATTGAGGGTATTACCCACGTAGCCAACGAATCGAACAAAGAAGGTACGAGGATAGTAATAGAGTTGAGGCGGGATGCGGTAGCGCAGGTCGTTATCAACAACCTGTATAAGTACAGCGAACTGCAAACCTCCTA
>DATCSV010000100.1:0-3093 GCA_036568285.1 Flavipsychrobacter sp.
TCTCATAGTACAGTGTATTTGCTTATATTATATAAAACGATGTTAATTTACGACAAATTTATCAATTGGATGTAGATAAAATACTATTAATATCCACATATCAACCTAATCAGACACATAAAAATAGTCTATGGTTGGGGAGAAGACCAGAATTTATTTAATACATTGTTAATTTTTGTGCTTTCCAATTGATTCATACACTTGAAATGCCCTTTAGGACACTTATTATATCCTATTTTACTGCATGGCCGGCAGTTTATAAGATTATTTTCTACTATATAGGAAGCTGTATATGTATTAGATTTTAAATTATTATACCCATAATAGGGAAACATTCCGAATTCCGGCACCGTATTACCCCAAAGTGATATTATCGGCTTTTTGAAAGCTGCGGCTACATGCATCAACCCGGTATCGTTACTTATTACAACTTTTGAATATTTAATAAGACAGGCCGATTCATTCAAGCTAAATTTACCACAGGCATTATAGATCCGCACTTTATCTACTTCGCTGATCCTATCACCTTCTGCCCTGTCTTCAGGGCCTCCTAATAAAATAATAGGATATGCAGACATTTTGCATAATTCTTTCCATTTTTCAACGGGATACTTTTTGGTAGCATAAGAGCCACCTATTACACAGGCTACGTACCCGGCCCAATGGCTCATGGGTATATCTTTATTGGTCACCTCTTCCTCTTTGCTGATAAAGTAATCCAACCCTTTACCATCATTCTTTACGCCAAGCGGACCAGATGCTTCAAAATACCGTTCCACAATACTTTTGTCAGGCAGGATATCCTTTTTAAAATTGACCAATAACCATTTCTGAAAGTTGAGTTTGGGGAAACTAAAGGCCATACATCCTAATGCCCTTTTCACCTTCAATGTGCGAATATTCTTATGCAGGTCTATGACGTAATCGTATTTTTCTTTTTTGAGTTGAGGGAGCAGTACATCCAGATTGTCGTCAAGGTAGTAGCACTTATCTATATAAGGATTGTGAGTAACGACGGGACGAAAAGATGCCTTGGTAAGATAATGCACCTGTACATCCGGCACCTGTTCTTTAAGACATCGTACAACGGGCGTAGTCAGTACTATATCGCCGATAGACGAAAACCTGATAATCAATACTTTCATTCGGGGGATAAAATTAGTAAACTGTATAACAATACAGCTATTGTGCAGGGGCATATTTCAATTCGCACCATGCCTTATCTTCCGTCACCATCAACTGTTCTTTGGCACGGCTGCCTATACCTATCACACTGTTGTGATACATTTTGGTATCCGGTATAGGCCCCAGCACCTTTACGAACACTGTCTTATCTGTGCCCGGGTTATATACTTTTATAATAGTCCCTCGCTTCGCAGTGTTATGGAAGGCGTAGATCACTTTGGATGATTGCAGTTTCCCTTTGTTCTCAAAAAATACTGCTGTGCCCTTCTCCTCCATCACTACCTGCTCGCTATTAGTTTGAACCATATATGCGCGCTCCACTTCAGGCAAGGTATCTAGGTAGCTCTTCCGAACCACAATAACTGTTCTCTCTACGCCATCTTCTTTTGTTGTAATGCCACGGCGATTATTATTTTTCCTCTCCGCCCTATCGCTATTCACTTCTACGGTGTCAGCCGATGGGCCTCCACTTATATCATATAATACCCAGCCTACAAACAACACCCTGCCTTCTTCGATATAATTATCCGACATTCCGTTCCACTTCTGCAATACACGCTGCTGCACGCCAGCCAGGTGTGCCAGCCTGAACAAATTATCATACTTCTGCACCTGGTAACGCAGGGGACGCACATCAAACCGGTTTCCGCTTGCTTCCTTAGCCTGGTTGAATGGACCATATGGTATATATAGTATCTGCCCGGCTTTAAGTGAAGTCTGAAAATTAATACCGTTCGCATCGGCTAGTAAGGCCGGAGGAACATGGTACATGCGCGAGAGTTTAAATACATTATCCCCCTCCACAACACTATGTACTATCGCCCATTTATCATCGTGAAACACTATTTCCAGCGTATCGATACCGGGGTTCTCCGCCTGTACAGATATCTGCGCCCTTACGATGAGCGCTTGCATAAAAAGCAATATGAGTAGTGATCTCCTGAACATATACCGGAAACGGCTATGGGTGAAAATACAATAATTATGCCCAATCTGCATCTGTTATTTCCATCCTTATCCTCCAGCTTTTTGGAAGATAATTATTCACCCTGTTGCCTAATGCTTTGATCCAGCCAAGGCCCAGACCCGCATAGCTGACAAGATACCAACCTTTTTCGAGGCCGTCTATACCCATGTCCTCTTTTTTAAGAAACTTTAACGCCTGCTCTTTATTTACATCAACAACCGGCAACGCCCGCGACCTGTCTACACTTAGTGCTATTTCATGCGCAGGCAGCCAATCGTTTTTAACCGGTGTGCCTAGTTGCAGTCCTGTTTTGCGCAGGTATACATGCTGTTGCAGCAGGTGCAGGTCTTGCTCGTGTTGACTGTTTACAGCCATGTACCCTTCTTTACCCCGCAGGCAGAGCCAATCATCACCCTGCAACAGGTATTTACACTGCTCATATACCTTACCGTCGTGGGCAGATCTGAAACGTGACTGTTTCAGTTCGGCTTCTTCACTGTTCTTCATGACAGCTGCTATAAAGAACCCCTCTCCCTGTACCTTATCTGGGAAGAAACGGTAACCTTTAAATTGGTGTTTCACCGAAGTGGTTGCCACAACACGCCACCCTTCTTTTATTTCCACCGGCAATGAGGTTACTTCAAAATCATCAGCCAGCCAGTCGAGTATTTCTTCATCTTCCTGCGGCGAGTAGGAGCAGGTGGCGTATATCAATATCCCGTTCTCTTTCAGCGCCGGCCATACATCGGCAAGTATGCGCTGCTGGCGTTGTGCGCAGAGTTGCACATTGCCTTCGCTCCACTCATCCAGCGCCTTTTCATCTTTTCTGAACAGGCCCGAACCACTGCAAGGGGCGTCCACAACAATCACATCAAAATAACCCCTCAGCCTGCCGAAATCTTTGGGGTCGTTACTGGTGACCCATGTATTCATATATCCCC
>DATCSV010000101.1:0-6068 GCA_036568285.1 Flavipsychrobacter sp.
TGGTTGGCGCATATGTAGAAGGACGGCCTATGCCTAATTCTTCCAGTTTCTTTACCAGCGAGGCCTCCGTATAGCGGGGGTGAGGGCGCGTAAACCTTTCTGTTGTGCGCATTTCTACCAGCGGCAGTTCCATACCTACCGTCAGTGGCGGCAGCATATCGGTATTCTCTTCGTCACCATCTTCATCGTCCCTGCCCTCGGTATATGCTTTCAGGAAACCATCAAAACGCAATACTTCACCTTTTGCAGTCAGTTCATCCTTGCGTGTTGATATATTGATCTTTGCAGTGGTTCGCTCCAGTTCAGCATCAGCCATCTGGCTGGCAATAGTACGCTTCCATATCATTTCATACAGGCGTTGTGCATCGGCATTGCCGGTCTGCATCACGCTCATATCCGTGGGGCGTATAGCTTCGTGTGCTTCCTGGGCGCTTTCATTCTTATTTTTGTACTGCCGCTGCTGGTGATATTTTTCCCCATATTGCGATAGTATCTCATTGCGTATCCCCTCTTGCGCAGTTTCCGATAGGTTTACAGAGTCAGTACGCATGTAGGTTATCTGCCCGCTTTCATACAGCTTTTGCGCCAGCAGCATGGTTTTCGATACGGAATAACCAAGTTTGCGGCTTGCCTCCTGCTGCAATGTAGATGTGGTAAAGGGAGCAGCAGGCGATTTCTTAGCCGGTTTTACCTGTACATCGCTCACCTTGTAGGTGGCACCTATGCAGTCTGAGAGGTATTTGCGGGCGCCCTCTTCCTCGGTTATTTTCTCGCTGCTCTCTGCTTTGAATGTTACTTTCTTCTTGTTCAGGTCTTCAGCCTGGAAGTAGGCATCCAGCTTGAAGCTGCTTTGCGGCTCAAATTTATTGATTTCGCGCTCACGCTCCGCTATCAGCCTTACTGCTACTGATTGTACCCGACCTGCAGACAGATTGTTGCGCGTACTCATCTTGCGCCACAGTATGGGTGATATTTCAAAACCCACTAAACGGTCCAATATACGGCGAGCCTGTTGTGCGTTCACCAGGTCCATATTAACCGTACGCGGCTTCTCTACTGCTTTCTTTATAGCGGGCTTGGTTATCTCATGAAAAACTATCCTTTTTGTCTTGAGCGGGTCCAGGCCGAGTACTTCGCAAAGGTGCCAGGATATGGCTTCCCCTTCGCGGTCCTCATCCGTTGCCAGCCAAACTTCACCAGATTTTTTTGCCAGAGATTTAAGGTCCTTTACTACCTTCTGTTTATCGTCAGATATTTTGTATTTCGGAGTATAGTCGTTGTCTACATCTATGCCCATCCCTCCTTTCTCCAGGTCGCGGATATGGCCGTAGCACGACATCACTTCAAAATCTTCACCCAGTATTTTCTCTATCGTTTTCGCCTTTGCCGGAGACTCCACTATCAACAGGTTCTTTGCCATTCGCTTAACCTTTTGCTCTATTTATATTATTAGTAATTCCCCTACAGCGTCTGGTCGGGGATGTGCAATAATAAAGTATTGTTTCGTAAAATAAAAAAAGGGCGGCTCAGCGCCACCCTTTTTATTGATAATATGATTATGATTAGTGTGCCACTGTTACGCGACCAGTGGTACGCTGACCATTAGCCTCGATAGTGTACAGGTACAAACCGTTAGTCAGGTTCGCTGTGTTGAAAGTAACTTCACCAGAAGTTGTATTCTCAACACGCTCAGACCTTACAACTTGTCCAACAGCATTTGTCAACGTTACGTTTACATTAGCTGCAGCAGACAGTTGGAAAGGTATCTTCACATAAGTAACCGCAGGGTTAGGATATGCACCACCTTTTTCCAGCAGGCCTTCTGTGTTTTTCACATCAAGTACCCAACAAGTAGGACATACTACGTGCACACCCATTGCGTGATGCTCATAACGGAAATCGATAGTATTTGTTCCTTCGATAGCATATGATGCACCGTAGAAGCTTGTATCGGTAGAGAACATCAGAGATGAATGGTTACGATCTGTCAGCGGAGCGTAGAAATTGTACACCATCCTTGTGCTGGCACCTGCGGCAGCAGTTTGAGGCCTGTAGTGGTGACGTGAGTTGAATGAATCCACGTTAGGAGTCCATGTATCACCTGATTTGAATGTTACAGTCATAGCTACACGAGCACCTGCAGGAACCTGCAGACCACCGTTAGGCACAGCAAATGTGCGTGTACGTACTGTGATCGTGTTGTTCTGAGTATTTACAGTGTCACGCTCAGCATCAGTCAAAGGAACTTTCCAGAAACGACGGTCGCCTGTACCGCTACCTACTTCTGAGAAAGCAGCACGGTTAACGCTATCCACTGCACGTGGAGTAAAAACTACCAGCGAATCCTGCGTTGTGTAGTTTGATATCCAGCTTGAAGTGGCTTTGCGGAAGAAACCTGAGCCGGTAGAAGGAGCTACAGAGAAAATCAGGGTATCCACTACTGAAGTAGGACGGCTCTGAACTTTCACGTATGCACCAACTATTATTACTGAATCGACCGTATATGAATTGAAATTCTGAACAGTCATGATGTTTTGGTTTGCAAACGACGGGTCGTTGAACATCTGGTTCGGAGCACCGATCGGATCTATTATCTGCGCAAGAGAGATATAGTTGATAGTACCCATACCTGTTGTGAAACGCTGCCTTACAGTAGAATCGAACCAAATAGGAACAAATGACCTGTTTTGATCCAATGCACCACTGTTCAACGCATCAATTATGTCGTAAGGTACATACCACCTTGGATCAGATGCTGTTGTTTTATGAGCACTTCTGCTTTGCTCAGTGATATCAGCACGGGGTTCCACATTAACATAATTGTGCCTGTCTGCAGCATCCTTATGTAACAGGACCCTGTCAGTACTCTGTGCCGTAGCAGCAAGTGACAATGCTCCTCCAACAACTGATAATAGTAACTTTTTCATCATTTTATCGTTTTTTAATTTTAATCGAGCCATAAAGATAAGTATTCTTATTAGATTAAGACAAAAATTTTGCGCCTTGCGTTAGGCTTTTATTGCTATTTATGTTATTTTATAACAGTGTTATGACATACTGATAATTGTCAGCAACTAAAATTTCATTGCATGGCGGCAGCCTATTACTTTTGCATACTTATATAATATATGCTGCCACAATTCGACAATACTAATATAGCATTCAAATATCGTACCAATAGTGAATTGAAGCAGGCTCAATTCCTGTTTGCTTCCATGGGTTCGCCCGTAATTACGCAGATCGGCATGACGCTTACCAAGTGGTCGCTTAGCCTGAGGCTGCCTATTGAGGGTATCGTAAAAAGAACCATCTTCCGCCAGTTTTGCGGAGGGGTAACTATGGAAGAAGCCGCTGCTACGGCCGACAAACTGGCCGCCTACAACGTTGGTGTAATACTGGACTATGGTGTGGAAGGCAAGGAGGGTGAAGCGGAATTTGACAAAGCCGTACCCGAATTCATCAAGGCCATAAAGTATGCCGCTTCCAAGTCAAACATACCTTTTATATCATTGAAGGTAACCGGCTTTGCCCGTTTCGCCCTGTTGGAAAAATTACACTCCGGGGACAATCTTACTCAGGCCGAACAGGAAGAGTGGCAAAGAGTCCACACTCGTATAGACAGAATATGCAGTACTGCACACAGCGAGGGCGTAATGGTACTGATAGACGCTGAAGAAACCTGGATACAGGAACCGGTAAATGAACTTTGCGAGGCGGTAATGCAACGCTATAATAAAGAGAAAGCGGTCATCTTTAATACGTTCCAATTATACACCACCGGGGCACTGCCCTACCTGGAAGTGGCCCTGAAGGATGCCATAGACAAAGGATATGTACTGGGCGCCAAACTGGTGCGCGGTGCCTATATGGAAAAGGAACGCAAGCGCGCAGATGAGTTGGGCTACCCCTCCCCTATACAACCCGATAAGGCCTCAACGGACAAGGACTACGATGCCGCGGTACTCTACTGCCTGCAACACTTAGACAAGCTATCGGTATTCATAGGTACGCACAACGAAAAGTCGTGCATGGAAGCGGCTAAGTACATGGATGCACATAACATACCTGCTAATAGTGACCGCGTATGGTTCTCCCAGCTATATGGCATGAGCGACAATATATCCTTCAACCTGGCGGATAGCGGCTACAATATAGCCAAGTACCTGCCATACGGCCCCGTGCGCGATGTACTGCCCTACCTGATGCGCCGCGCCCAGGAGAACACCTCCGTAGCCGGGCAGACAGGGCGGGAACTGTCGTTAATAAATAAAGAACTTAAAAGAAGAAAGGCGCAATAAGCGCCTTTCTTTATGTTATTCAAAGACGTACACGTCTTCGTTATCCTTTTTCAGCCGGTAGTTTTCACGGGCGAACTTTTCCAGCACTTTGGGGTCGTTTTTCAGGCCGTCCCTTTGGGCTTTCATATCCGCTATTTCGGCACGCAGGTAATCTATATTCTCCTTTGTGCTTTCCAGGTCGCGCTGGCGTTGGCGTTGGGTGAACCAGTCGTTACGGTCGAAGAAGCCTACCCACACTACGAACACTATGGCCGTAAGCAGGTATTTGTTGGTAGCTATCCGTAACGCCTTCTTCATTCCCACACTTTTTATTTACCAAATATAAGCTGTTTGCCGGGATAATAGGCATTGCTGCCCAGCTCTTCTTCTATCCTCAGCAGTTGGTTGTACTTGGCCATACGGTCACTGCGCGATGCGCTGCCCGTTTTTATCTGGCCGCAGTTCAGCGCGACTGCCAGGTCGGCAATGGTGTTGTCCTCCGTTTCGCCGCTGCGGTGGCTCATTACCGTATTGTAGCGAGCGTGCTGCGCCATCGTTACCGCGTCTATCGTTTCGCTCAGGCTGCCTATCTGGTTTACTTTCACCAGCAGGGCGTTGCCCACACCTGTTTTAATACCCTCGCTCAGCCTGTCTACATTGGTTACAAACAAGTCGTCGCCTACCAGCTGTACTTTGCCGCCCAGGGTATCGGTCAGTTTTTTCCAGCCCTTCCAGTCGTCCTCGTCCATACCGTCTTCTATACTTACTATGGGATATTTCTTACACCACTTGGCCCAGTAATCTACCACCTCGTCGCTGCTCAGCTTGCGGCCATCGCTTTTCTTGAACACATATTTTTTCAGCTTGCTATCGTACAGCTCGCTGATGGCGGCATCCATAGCTATGGCCACCTGGTCGCCGGGTTTGTAACCTGCTTTCTCTATGGCTTTCAATACCGTTTCTATCGCCTCTTCGTTGCTCTGGATATCCGGGGCAAAACCACCCTCGTCGCCTACGTTGGTGCTGTAGCCTTTGTCTTTCAATACATTCTTCAGGTGGTGAAAAATCTCCACACCCCAGCGCAAACCTTCGCTGAAGGTAGAAGCGCCTACGGGCACCACCATAAACTCCTGGAAATCAATCTTATTATCTGCGTGCGCACCGCCGTTCAGGATGTTCATCATAGGCACGGGCAGGGTCCTGGCGTTAGAACCACCCACGTAGCGGAACAGGCTGAGGCCGGTAGCCTGCGCAGCCGCTTTGGACACCGCCAGGCTCACCGCCAGTATAGCGTTGGCGCCCAGTTTGGCTTTGTTCTTAGTGCCGTCTATCTGCAGCATGGCAGCGTCTATACCGCGCTGGTCGGTAATATCCCAGCCGTAGAGTTCCTCGGCCAGGCTATCGTTAATATTGTTTACCGCTTTCAGCACGCCCTTGCCCAGGTATTTTTTCTTGTCGCCATCGCGCAGCTCTACGGCCTCGTGCTTGCCGGTAGATGCCCCTGAAGGCACGGCCGCACGGCCTGTAAAACCGTCGCTGGTATGTACATCAACTTCTACTGTGGGGTTGCCCCTGCTGTCGAGCACCTGGCGTGCTACTATGTCGGTAATAAAACTCATGTTATGTATTTTTTTCGGTGGCAAAGGTAATACTGTTAGTCGAAAGTCGTGAGTCATGAGTCGTGAGTACCATTTTTTGTCAACTGGCATATATGCTGATTTAACTGTTAGCAATATCACGCGCTCATAATTACTTGTAAATGAATTGCTTAGCACAGTTTTGTTAACTTTT
>DATCSV010000102.1:0-2225 GCA_036568285.1 Flavipsychrobacter sp.
CTTCCACTTCATTGGTCAGTTGCTCTACGAAGAACGAGCCCGCCAAGGGGTCCACTGTTTCTGTCACGCCGCTTTCGTAACCTATTATCTGCTGGGTACGCAGGGCAATTCCTGCGGCTTCTTCTGTAGGCAGGGATAACGCTTCGTCGAAACCATTGGTATGCAGCGACTGCGTGCCGCCCAGTACCGCGCTTAATGCCTGCAGCGATACGCGTACAATATTATTCTTGGGCTGCTGTGCCGTAAGCGTACTTCCACCTGTTTGCGTATGGAAACGCAGCATCTGTGCTTTGGGGTCTGTTGCACCCAATTCTTTGGTTATCTGCGCCCACATGCGGCGCGCGGCACGAAACTTGGCCACTTCTTCAAACAGATTGTTGTGCGCGTTGAAGAAGAAGGACAGCCTCTTGGCAAATACGTTGATGTCTAATCCCTTTTCCTGGGCGGCTTTCAGGTAGGCTTTGCCATTGGCCAAAGTAAAGGCCAACTCCTGAACAGCGGTTGAGCCTGCCTCGCGTATATGATAGCCCGATATAGATATAGTATTCCATTTGGGCACCTCTTTACTGCAATACTCAAATATATCGGTGATAATGCGCATAGACGGGGCAGGGGGATAGATGTATGTTCCCCTGGCCGCGTATTCCTTCAATATATCATTCTGTATCGTACCTGATATTTTCTTTATGTCAGCGCCTTGCTTTTTTGCCAGGGCTATGTATAACGAAAGCAGTATAAATCCCGTTGCATTAATGGTCATGGAGGTGGAAATGTCCTCCAGTTTTATGCCCTGGAACAGGGTTTCCATGTCTTCCAGCGAGTCGATGGCCACGCCCACCTTGCCTACTTCTCCTTCCGACATTTCGCTGTCGCTGTCGTAGCCTATCTGCGTGGGCAGGTCGAATGCCACTGATAAGCCACTCACGCCCTGGTTGAGCAGGTAGTGATAACGTTTGTTCGATTCCTCTGCCGTGCTGAAACCCGCGTACTGCCGCATGGTCCACAGCTTGCTGCGGTACATGGATGAGTGTACCCCGCGTGTAAAGGGATATTCACCCGGCAGTTCGTTCATCTCTACGGGTTCTGTATATACTTCCTTTATCTCTATGCCTGAATCGGTCTTGAATTGTTGCTCGCTCACTGTGTTTCAATTTATTTATTATGCCTGCGGACCATGTGAAAGTACTCTTCTTGATTCGTCGGTGATGACTTGCAGCGCCACCTCGGTAGGCTGTGCACCCTCGTCTGTCAGTATGTATTCCATCAATACTTTGTGCAGTTCTTTGGCCGGTGCTTCGGGGTTCAGCCTGCGTGCCATGGTATTGATGATATTGATCTCCTGTTCCTTTACGCCACGCACCGTTTCCCATACACCGCGGGATACATATATCTGCTGCGCCAGGTTGTGGTCAAATTCCGCCTTGATAGTTTGCACCAGCATAGCCTCGTACACCGCCACGTTCATGTCCTTTTGATACACGCGGTTCAGCAGGTTGCGCGGGCTGATGCGCTCCATGTACAGAGCCAACCGCTCGTAGGCCTGCAGGCGCAGGGGTATGGTTATATTCTGCGTTTCGTGAAAGAGGGCCAGTTGCTTACGCGTGGTCTGTTCCGTCAGGAACTTGCTCACAATCATATACGTAACTATCAGCATGATCAATGCCGGCAAGGTGTATTTCAGTATTTCCAGGAATGTACTTAAAAAACTATCCATCTTTTTAGCGTGCTGTATTTTTGAAGGTGCAAGATAATGATTGTTGGAGGTTAATGGGTAATGACGCTTTTTAGTAATTAGTGGCAAATAATGAGTAAAAACAGGGGTGTTTTGTTAACTCCCGGATGCAAGGGTTTAACTGACGGGAATATCGCGTTGCTGTAACTAATTGATAGTGAGCGTCTAATAGCAGGTTTGTTAACTTTTGTTAACTGAAACAGTATACGCTTTGAAGGCCGGACCGGCATAAAAAATCCCCCGTGAACTGCGGAGGATGACATATGATAATTATATTTTTTTCGGATGGGGAGTGGTGGCTGCATGGTATTGTAGTTTTCAGGTGAAAGAAAATTTTGCCGATACAAAGATACGTAAAATTGCTATAGTATTCAAGTGTATAAAGTGAAATATGGTACAATAAGCCTAACTTTGCACCGGTGCCAAACCTCGAGGTTGCAAAGGGCGCAAGCCTGTTTTGCAACACAAACTGAAGTTCCTTGCCTATGGCGGG
>DATCSV010000103.1:0-3636 GCA_036568285.1 Flavipsychrobacter sp.
TTTGTCTGTTTTACTGTATCCACTTAAGGTAAAAGGCAACAGGCATCAATGCAAACACCAGTGGCACTATAATAGAAAATGCCACACCCACGCTTTTTATAACGCCCTTATACCTGTTGGTTGCCAGGCCTAGTGTCTGGAAGGCACTGTAAAAACCATGCACCAGGTGCCATGCCAGAGATATGCACCCCAGCACGTAGATGATTACGATCCATACATTCTGAAACTCGTCACGCATCATAGCGTACAGGTCCAGTTCGCCATCACCAAAAGTCTGCGCCCCCCTGTTGGGTGCCCAGAACATGGATATATGCAGTATGAGGAACAGCAATATCAAAGTACCCAGCAAGCCCATGCTTCGGCTGTACCACTTGCTGGTTTCGCTGTCTTTTTTTACAGCGTACCGGCTCTTGCGGCTACCCCTGTTTTTCGACCATAACAACAAGCCCTGCACTACGTGCAGTATCAGGAAGGCAAAGAGGCCTATCTCTATCGTACGTATCACAGGGTTGGTGCCCATAAAATGTGCCAGGTGCTGGAATTGCTCCCCACCGTCATTCCAGAATATCTGCGCATTGATATATGCGTGGACAATAAGGAAAGTAATAAGAAAAATGCCGGTAAGGCTCATCTGCAGCTTTTTACCAACCGAAGTACTGAAATAACTTTTCCAGGACATAAACCTCCAAAGATTTGACTGAGAATAAAAAAATCCCTGCAAAGATAATAATCCAACGCGCTAATAACAATCGTATTATTTAATATATATCGTACTGTTCCGCTTTATTAAAGCGTAGCACAGGCTTTGAGGCTGATAAATCCCAACTATTACTATTTTTTATCGAAGTAAAGGGTGGCTTTGTGTTACGTAAGATTAAACAAACAACCTATCTGCAACTACGCTATGCCCCACTGTCCAGCCGCAGCATCCTGTTATCTACCAACTGGAAAAAATGCATAGGATTGAAGGTTCGCCAATTGTCAGTTTCAAACTGCATAATGTACCTGTCTATATGCGATATACGAAAGTCGTATTTAGTAGATTCGGGCATATTAATGGATACTATCCACCCTCCATCGTCCTTAATATCGTCATACCACTCTTCGTAATATTCCGCATCGCTGCTGTGAAAGTTCAGGACGTTTTCTGTGATGAGTACAAACTTAGTCAGGCCCTTAGCTATCATGGGGTCTATTATAGACCGCTTCAATTGCATAATATCGTTCTCAACAGCGTCGTTCCACTCCCCTATCATTTCTATTATGACGAAGTTTAGGTCGTAATCGGCATACAGCACCTTCAGGTACAGAGTCCGTGATCCGAATTCGTCCCATTGCGGATGGATATAGTAATTGTAAACGGTGTTGGAAAATTCAAACTCGCTGTACTCTTTGCCATAAAACGGGGATAGCTCATCTTCTTCGGCAGTGTACAAATGCCGCCAGTTGTAATATGGTTCTATCTCATGCATACACCTTCCTCTTCTGTATAAACACGCTTCAACTATGCAGTCAACTATTTTATTTTTTCATTGCCATACTTTTCCTGCCATGCCAGTGCACCACCTACCAGGTTTACACAGTTCTTAAAGCCTACCTGCTCCAGCACCATACATGCCTGCATACTACGCTTGCCCGAACGGCAATGTATTATCAGTTCTTCGTCGCGCAGGTCGTCTATTTCATCCAATTGCATGCCCATTATCTGCCCCAGCGGAATAAGTGGCGCACCCATGTTGTATTCGTTATATTCATCGGGCTCCCGCACATCTATTACGTGCAGTTGCTCTCCATTGTTGAGTCTTTGTTTCAGTTCCTCTACTGTTATTTCTGTCATAGCTTACAATTTGATAATCTTGCGTGGTGCACTGTGTTGCCCATCTATGGCCAGGTACACAAAATACACTCCCGGTTGCAGCGCTTTTATATCTACCCATTCAGTACCTTCTAACTTGCCGGAAAGTATTTTCCTGCCTTGTACGTCAATAACCTCGTACGCAGCAGTCACGCCATTCTCAGCATTATAGTTAAACCGTACCTTGTCTGTTGCCGGGTTAGGCAGCACATCCCACCTGCTTCGCTGCCGCGCCAACGGACCGTTTACAATAGAAGGGAAAAAATCCCCGAACAGGGGACGTATCATTACCGCACCTGCTATAGATGACTTTTTCCATTCACTCACTACATTGTAGTAAACATGATTGTCCGCAGTTCTGTTCACATCCAGCCCAAAATACAAGCTATCGCTTGAGCCCAACGCCGGCTGTATGGTACCGATAAAAAATTTTCCGGCAGGCAAAACCACGGGCTGTTCAAATTTGTAATACCAAAAAGAATTTTGGCTGAGATAAGCCGGCACGAAAAAATCTTCCTGATGTAGCATTTTATCGCTGCCACCACCTATAGCGATATCACTGTATACCGCTACTGAAAAGTATTTCTGATAGGCTAGTGGCACCTGTCTGCCAAAATATATCGCAACGCCCTTCAGCGTGTCCGGCACATTCAACCTATGTTCAATAGCTATTTTTCCGGGCAGAGTCGAAAACAAATTGAGGTAGTAAGCCTTTTCAGCGGTACCGTCATCGTACGCCAGGTAGTTATAAAAATGCTGGTATCCGCTGATAGTATCATTTCCCGTTGGGCCGGTCTGCGGTGTCGACTGCAGATAAAACCTATTCTCAAATGTAACAACAGAATTGGGTGCGGGCTGACTAACCGTGTTGGTATATACCGGAAAAGAAACCTGACTTTCCGTTTCACCAGCAATGCTTGTATTGGCGGTACCGCTACTCAAGGGCGTATTACTAAAGACCTCCCTTGAAGTGTACCCATAATCTACAGACACGCTGTTGGAATTATTATTACGGATAGCACTTTCGAATTGGGCAGCACGCTCACCAGCAGCATTGGCCATATACTGATGGTAAGGCATAAAGGTGTAGTCGTTCAGCATCTGCGTAGGCTCCCGGGTAAATGCCACGTCCTGCACGGCTGTATCGTTGACATTCCTTGCTGCGGCCAGCCTTATATAATCTATATTCCAATTATCATCCGTATTATTGATAGATGCCTTATTTACAAACCGGAACCTGAACTCATTGTTGAAAAAATTCGCATCGGTAATAGGTATCATCACTTGTTTGAACGGTTGCACAGTAGACCCTTCGGCCCGCCATACCCTTACCCAGGGACTGGTACTGCTGGCACGACGGAAAAACAACATCAACGAATCTCCAGGCTGGGGGTCAAAGCCGTTGCCTTGCGGCTGATAGAAGAAACTGAAATACAAACTATCCGCTGCTGTATACGTGCTCAAGTCTATTGTTTGTGATGTCAGGCTGTCGCAATACCGAAGCAGGCTTCGGTTACTTTTTTCATAAGGTAAGCCGTTTTCATCCAATGCGTCAAAGGTGGCTACGCCCCTGCTGATGGGGTCTACCGCCATATTGTTATTTACATATACCTGCCGGTCTTGCCACCTGACCGTATCGGGAAAGAAATTTGTACTCGTAAAGTCCTCAAAAAATGGTAGCGATACAGCGGTGCCTTTCGATGCCTGCCTTGGTGCTGACATATTGTACGCTTTTACCAATGCAGTGTCGGGCGGCCGATAGCCCAAGGGAGCCACCCCTT
>DATCSV010000104.1:0-4433 GCA_036568285.1 Flavipsychrobacter sp.
TATTATAAATCATCACATCAGCCCCACCATTCAGAAACATGTGATAACCTTCTATAGAAGCATCAAAAGCCAGGTGCCAGCTGTTTATTTCGCTCATATGCACTACCCTGCCGGTTTCCAGGTCGAAAAAAACCTGGTCGGTGTAGTCCTCACCCATTTCTATATTACCGTATTCCGCCTCACCGCGCTCTGGCAGTGGCACAGGCTTGTCCTCCTTCTCGCAGGATGCAAAAAGCAAGGCAGCCGACAAAACGTACAAGCTGAGTAAACCTTTCATTCTCATTACAGTACAAATATCCAGCAGAAAAACCCTTCATGTGTCAGAGTATTGTCATTAAGGCGGGTTTTTGTTAAAAAATTCCTGTTTATGTAAAATCGGTGACAGTAACGGATAAAGAGCAAATTATTAGTTAGGTTTGTGCCCTCAAAATTCAGTAAAATGAGACTAAAATATATATGGCTGCTGCCTTTGTTAATGACGTTCGTAGCCTGCGATAATGACAAAGGAAAATTCACAGTAGTAGGTGACATTTCGGGTATACCGGAGTCGGATGTGTACCTGGAAGAGATAGGTATAGAAAATCTCGTAGTGGTTGATTCGGTACACGTGGGCACCGATGGCAAATTTGAACTGGAAGGCTCAGCCCCTGAACCCCGGCTGTACCGCCTGCGTTTCATTTCCGGCAGGTATGTATTGTTGTCTATAGACGAGGGCACCGTAAAAGTAACTGCCAACTGGGACGACATAGAAAACTACCAGGTGAGCGGCTCTGCCGGCTCCGAAAGCATAAAAAAGTTGTTGCTGATAGTGCGCGGGCATATGCGCGACCTGACCGAGATGCAGATTGTGACTGACTCTCTCCGGGCCAAGGGCGAAGAAGAGAAACTGGCATCGGCTATGGCTTCTATCAAAGACATGAACGTATCCCTGACACGGTATATCGAGCAGTATGCTGATACAACAACGCATCTGCCCAATGCCATATTTGCCGCACAGATATTGAACCCTAATGCAGAGGGCCCCTTCCTGGAGTCGTTTGTACAAAGCCTGCCATCACGTTTTCCTGACTCTAAACTGGCAAGCGAGTTCAGTGCGAAATATAACGAAATGGTCGGGGCCATCGCCCAGCAGAATCAGGCAGCTGCAACGACTGTTACTAACGGAAGCCCTGCGCCTGAGATAAGGCTGCAAACTCCTGATGGCAAAATGGTAAACCTGTCGTCATTCAGGGGAAAATATGTTTTGATAGATTTTTGGGCGTCCTGGTGCGGCCCTTGCCGGCAGGAGAATCCTAATGTAGTGAAAGCCTACAACGCATTCAAAGACAAGAATTTCACCATATTAGGTGTATCACTGGATGAAGACAAAGATAAATGGGTACAGGCCATAAAAAAGGATAACCTGACATGGACACATATCAGCGACCTGAAAGGATGGCAGTCTGTAGCTGCCAGGGATTATAATGTAAATGGCATTCCGGCCAACTTCCTGGTAGACCCCAATGGCGTCATCATTGCCAGCAACCTGCGCGGCGCTGAGCTTTCTGCTAAACTGGCTGAGGTCTTAACCACGCAAGCACAATAACTGAAAGTATATAATAAAAGAGGGCGGGTATGCACCCGACCTCTTTTATTATGTATCCTACTGAATTTACATCTGCACCTCAGTAGATTCTGTCTTCTTTATCTTCATCTTATTGCTGTAGCGAATATCGAATCCGATGCTGAACATCAGCAATTCTATATCGTGACGGATATAAGGTGTGCTGGGGACAGCAACTCCATTAACGGTAATGGTTTCGGTAAAATTCGGGTTCATGAAATTGTTGGGGTAGTACTGAACTTTGAAATATATACCCGGCTTGAAGCTAACACCTACAAAGCCATAGGGCATATAAGAGGGAGTCCTGTCGCTGAACCACTCGTTAAATTTCTCTTTATTACCCCTGCGTACAAAGCGTTTTTCTTTGTAGTTAAAGGGGATGTCCACACCGCCACCTATGAATGCATAGGTTTTCTTTTTGATATTACCGACCCTCAAGCCCAGCGGCAAACCTATGGTGTACACGCGCCTTTTAATCGTGCTATCGCTTACCGTGATCTTTTCGATAAAGCCAATGTTTTTGATGCCGAGCCCCGTAAACACACCTATGTGCTGGTTGAAATCGAAATTGAAGTTAAACCCGGTGTTGAAGAAATAAGTAAATCGCGGTGTACCAACTGTTGTTGCCCGCCCGCCATTCAACGGAAATAACCCCTTGTCGATGCCTGTTGTAATGATTGCCCCGTCGAAGCTATTACTGAAATATATTTTCTTAGGTTGAAAAACAACTTCCTCGTTTTGCGCGAAAGATGATGTTATGATGGTAGCCTGAAGCAATACCAAAAGAAAAATCCGGCTAAATCTCATGTTCTTTATATTTTTAGTAAAGATAAGCAAGCTGCGAACTACTGCAAATATTACAGTTGTCGAGCTTTTGGCATAGCTATTGTCCATAAAACGTTTTCACGCCCGTACACGTATATTGCGGGTTATATTGCCAAAATGTCTGTAATGAAGCAAACGATTGAAATGATATTAGCGAATACTGAAGATGAAATGGAGTTTATGCCCATAGTACCCCTGGGCGAAGATGAAATGGATGAACAGGAAAAAGGCGACCTTCCGGTAGAAATACCTGTAATAGCACTGCGTAATACAGTTTTATTCCCCAATGTCGTATTACCAATAACCGTAGCGCGGGAAAAATCGGTAAAAGCAATTACCGATGCACAAAATAACGGGAAGTGGATAGGCGTACTGGCGCAGAAGGATGGTGACAAAGAAGACCCCACCACCGATGAGATATACCATATAGGTACAGTGGCCAAGATAGTGAAGCAGATAAAAATGCCCGATGGCAATACTACCATATTCATTATGGGCCGTATGCGCTTTAAGGTCGAGGAGTTCACACAGACCGATCCGTACTTCAAGGCAAAGGTGGACTACATGGAAGACCACTTCCCTAAAGATGATCCTGAATTCAATGCGCTGATAGCTTCGTTGAAAGACCAGTCGGAGCAGATAGCACAGCTATCTCCCAACCTGCCCAATGAAACAAGCATCGTACTACGCAATATTGAGCATCAATCTTTCCTGATACACTTTATCTCTTCCAACATATCTGCCAAACTGGTAGAAAAACAAATGCTGCTGGAGGAAAACAATGTAAAAGCCAGGGCTGAAAAACTATTGCAACTGCTACAGTCTGAACTGCAACTGCTGGAGCTGAAAAACGAAATCACCAACAAGACACGTGCTGATATTGACAAGCAACAGCGCGAGTACTTCCTGCAGCAACAACTGAAATCAATTCGCGAAGAACTGGGTGGCGAACCCAACGACAGGGAAATCAAAGACCTGCAAAAACGTGCCGAAGGCATTAAATTTTCTGAAGATGCGAAAGAACTCTTCAGGAAAAACATAGAGAAGCTGGAGCGTATGCATCCTTCTACGCCCGACTACTCGGTGATATATAACCACCTGGACCTGATGCTGGACCTGCCGTGGGGAACCTACACTGAAGATAGCTATGATCTGAAAAAGGCGCAAAAGATACTCGACCACGACCATTATGGTATGGATACCATAAAAGACCGTATACTGGAATACCTGGCTGTGCTGAAGTTGAAAGGTGATATGAAATCGCCTATACTATGCTTCGTAGGCCCTCCCGGCATTGGTAAAACATCACTTGGGAAGAGCATTGCCAATTCCATAAATAGAAAGTATGTGCGCCTGAGCCTGGGTGGCTTGCACGACGAAAGCGAACTGCGCGGCCACCGCAAAACATATATAGGTGCCATGCCGGGGCGAATCATACAGTCTTTGCGCAAATCAAAATCTTCCAACCCGGTATTTATTCTTGATGAGATAGACAAAGTAGGTAAGGATTTTCGCGGCGACCCCAGCTCTGCACTGCTTGAAGTATTAGACCCCGAACAGAACAATTCATTCTACGACAACTACCTGGAACTGGAGTTCGACCTGTCGAAAATACTGTTTATAGCTACGGCTAACAACCTGGGCGATATACAACCCGCGCTGCGCGACAGGCTGGAGATCATACACCTGACGGGCTACTCGCTGGAAGAAAAAATAGAAATAGGCAAACGCCACCTGATACCCAAACAGAAAGAGCTGCACGGGCTGGCTAAACAAAAGCTGAAATTCAGCGATAAGGTATTAGCCAAGATGATACAAGAGTACACCCGCGAATCAGGTGTGCGCGATTTTGACCGTAAACTGGCATCTATCATGCGCTCTGTAGCTAAAAAAGTAGCTATGGAAGAAAAGGTAGCAGATACAGTGACCGAACAGCAGATAGAAGAAGTATTAGGTAAGCCGAAGTTCATTAACGACCTATATGTAAAAGGCAATCCTCCGGGTG
>DATCSV010000105.1:0-6252 GCA_036568285.1 Flavipsychrobacter sp.
TGTATTACTGCTGAAGCTACAGGAGCAGGGCAAGCTGGACCTGGATGATACCATCGGGCAGTGGATACAACATCAACATGTGCCGGGCAATATCACTATCAGGCAGTTGCTGAACCATACCAGCGGGCTCTATAGCTACACGTCTAACCCGGATATGAATAATTATATTCTTGCGGATTTTACCCGCGTATGGCCGCCTGACAGTGTGCTGAACCTCGTAAAAGCACCCGTAGCAGCACCGGGCGGTGCATGGGATTACTGTAATACTAATTACCTGCTGGCGGGCCTCATCGTCCGGAGTGTAACGGGCAAAACAATGCAGCAGGCGCTGCGTGATGAAATACTGACACCACAAGGATTAAGTGAAACGTATTTCTATCCGCAGGAAACGCCACCAGGTACCATACCCCATAGCTGGTCGGCCAACCTGAACGGGTCGGTGCATGAAGATTTGGTAGCTGTCCACAATTACTCGCACAATGCCATGTTCAGCCTGGCGTCATCAGCCGGGGCTATTATGGCCACTGCTAAAGACAATGCTTTGTTCTGGGACAAACTCATGTCAGGACAGATACTCAATAGCGGCTCTATGACCGAGTTTGAAACACTGGTGCCAATTGCTGCTGGACAAGGTTATGGCCTGGGGGTGTTCAAACTTAATAGCTTCAACGGCAGGCCTATTGTCTCGCACGGCGGAACCAACATCGGTTTTATCAACGACAATATTCATGATAAGACCTCCGGCGTAAGTATAGTCATGCTGACCAACCAGGATAGCATTTCAAATAACATGCTGCTAGGCTACTGTATTGGTGCGTTGCATAAAGCAACTATACAGTACACAAATGTTGATGTTATTGCGCATTGGGAAGAGGATATCCTGGTATATCCAAATCCGGCCCGCGATGAATTAAATATTGATATAGCGAAAGGATTTGCAGACGGAGCGGTGATGTATGATATGCTGGGCAGGGTGGTACACTCTATGCCACTACAGGCGGGTGCGAACAGAATTGGCGTGGGCGGTTTTAGTTCTGGCACATATATACTCAATGCCGTAAAAGAAGACAAAACGGTGCACAGGCAAAAGATACAGGTAGTACAGTAAACTAAGCAGGGCGAAAGCCCTGTTTTTATGCCAGGTATAGGATAGCCATAAGACTGGTAACGGAAACCAGTGCCCAAAGCAACACACCCTGCAACAATGGCTTTGTACCAACTGCTTTCAGTGCTTTGGGTGAGAGGCCGGAGCCAATCAGGAAGAGTGTAATGGTAAAGCCCGTTTTTGCAGTGCTGACTATATAGGGCGTTACCGGTGCCAACTGCGGAACGTTGGAGCTGATGAGCATTGCCAATACAAATAAACCTATGAACCAGGGTATACTCATTTTGGTGCCTTTCTTTTTAAAGATGAATGCAGTGAGTACTACCATGGGTATGATCCACAACGCCCGCACCAGTTTGATGGTGGTAGCGATATTCAATGCCTCTTCGCCATAGGTGCTGGCCGCACCTACCACCGAGCTGGTATCGTGTATAGCTATAGCGGCCCATATGCCAAATTGCGATTGCGATAGATCCAGCATATGTCCCACTGCGGGAAATATAAACAAGGCTATGGCATTGAGCACGAACACCACCACCAGCGATACACTGATTTGCTCTTCTTTAGCATTGGCTACTGGCGCTGTTGCAGCTATGGCGCTGCCGCCGCAGATAGCAGTGCCGGTGGATACCAGGTAAGAGGTGACCTTGTCTACTTTAAATATCCTGCCCAGTAATACACCAACCAGCAATGTGCCGGCTATAGAGATGATGGTATAAATAAAACCGTCCTTGCCTGCCTGGAGGGCAGTATTGATGTTAATGCCAAAGCCAAGCCCCACAATGGAAGCCTTCAGCAGCATGCCCGTGACCTTGCCTTTTTTTTTGCCTAAAGGGTTGGTAACAAAAAAGGATAGCACTAATCCAAGGAACAGCGCATACGGAGGCGACATAAAGGGCATAGCAGTGATAACCAATGCCAGCCAGAATACTACTTTGCCAACGGTGCTGTTGTTCATCCCGGGGTACAGATTGCTTTAGCTGATGAAAATAATAGCGAAAATATAATTATCCTGCGCAGTATTATGTATCCGCTGTTACATATCACCATTTCACGCCGGCTTTTTGCATCACTTCCCGTATCGCCTCGTAAGATTTGAATACTATAAGCGGCAGATCTTCGTCCTTTACCCACCGGACCTCCTGTATATTCTCCTCGGCCTGGGGTACGGGTTCTTCTTTTATCGTGCCTTTCATCTTGTACCAGGCGGTGCGTTTCAGCAGGTTTTGTTTGTTCTGGCTATATACATGATAGGTGTCGCAAATCTTGTCGCCGAGTTTTAATTTGTGCAGGCCGGTTTCCTCGCTCACCTCGCGCAGGGCGCAGGCATCTATCTCCTCGCCCTCATCGCATTTGCCCTTGGGCAGGTCCCACATGCCGCGGCGGTATATCATCAATACCTGGTCGTGTTCGTTAGTTACTACACCGCCGCCTGCATCTATAGGGGTAAACAGTTCATGTAATTCTTCCTGTAATGATTCAGGCGAAAAATCTTCGATAATAGCGCCTAGGGTGCCTGCCTTGCCTATGTGTTGCAATGCCAGCCGGAAGTGGCGGGGGAATGCCCCCTCAAAATATATATACCCTTCCGCAACGGGGTGCTCCGCAATATACTTGCGTGCATCGGTAGTGAGGATGAGTGGTTTATTATTGATATATATCTTTTGGGCGAAGTCCATTCCTTTGTAAAATTATACATTTGGCGTAGGTTTGAGCGGTTATGAGTACTCAAAAACATTTTGCCGAGAAATTAATGCAAATTAAGGCATTACAGATCAACCTGCAACAGCCTTATACATGGGCGTCGGGCTGGAAGTCGCCCGTATATTGCGATAATCGTAAAGTATTGTCCTACCCCTACATACGTGATTTTGTGAAGAGCGAACTGGCCAATATGGTGCTGGAGCATTTTCCTGATGCTGAGGTGATAGCGGGGGTAGCCACCGCAGGTATTCCTCACGGCACTATGGCTGCCGACCTGCTGAAGCTGCCACTGATATATGTGCGCAGCAAACCCAAAGAGCATGGTATGGGCAACCAGATAGAAGGGGTACTACAACAAGGGCAGAAGGTGGTAGTGATAGAAGATCTGGTATCAACAGGCAAGAGCAGTCTGCAGGCGGTAGATGCCATACGCGAAGCTGGTGGCGAGGTGATAGGTATGTGCGCATTGTTTACTTATGGCTTTGACGCTGCTGCCGAAGCTATGGAGAAAGCGGGAGTGCCGTTGCATACTATCAGCAACTATACAGCGCTGATGGAAATAGCGGAAGAGCAGAGCCTCATCACGGCAGAACAAAAGCAATCGCTGGAAGAGTGGAGGAAAGACCCGGCAAGCTGGCGACCCTCCTAAAGAGTGCATTGTTACTGAGTAATTTATCGCATTAGCATATTATCGTCCCGATAGCTATCGGGATGCCAAATTGTCAAATTGTAATGGCCTGGCTGAAACTGGTACGTTGGCAAAATTTAATCATCGTTTTTCTCACGCAGTTGTTTGCCTGGGGATGCGTTATTATGCCTATGCAGCGTTACTCTCCGGTGCCGCTGGTGCTTGACTGGAGTAACTTCCTGCTGTTGTCATTGTCCACTGTATTGATAGCGGCAGCAGGCTATATTATCAACGATTATTTCGATGTGAAGATCGACATAATTAACCGGCCCGAAAAATTGATACTGGAGAAACGCATACCCATCAAGCTGGCTATACTGGTGCATACCATTCTGAATATCATTGGTATTTTCCTGGCAATAATAGTGGCGCGCAGGGCAGGGCATTACAGCTTCGTGGCTATACAACTCGGGTGTACGCTTATGCTCTGGCTTTATTCTACTTCGTTCAAGCGTAGGTTTGTATCGGGCAATGTGGTAGTGTCTATCCTTACAGCTTTTACTATTGCAGTATTGATGCTCTATGAAAACGCTATCCGTTACTATTTGTACGAAGACTTTTTTATACAAACAGGTTATGCGCTGATACCTAATCCGGTGTGGGTATTGGGTACCTATGCTTTCTTTGCTTTTATGCTCACCTGGATGCGTGAGATAGTGAAGGATATGGAAGACTTTAAAGGCGATGCCGAACAGGGCTGCGTAACTATGCCCATTAAATGGGGGTTGCTGCGCAGCGCCAGGTTCACGCAGTTGCTGGGCGTGCTCACAGTTATTCCATTAGTGATCGGTGCAATTAAACTATTGAGAGAACAATGGTACGTGTTGGGTATATATGTGCTGGCAGGACTGGCAGTACCTATACTGGTATGGATGTATTACCTGCCCAAAGGTGCAACTACCAAACATTATGGTAAAGAAAGCCGTTACCTGAAGATCATTATGTTATTGGGCATAGTTTCCCTCATCATTTATTA
Source organism: Flavipsychrobacter sp. (assembly GCA_036568285.1). Taxonomy (GTDB): domain Bacteria; phylum Bacteroidota; class Bacteroidia; order Chitinophagales; family Chitinophagaceae; genus UBA5543. Next base: position 4,474 of record DATCSV010000105.1, read on the forward strand.
TTTTCAAACTAATGACTGATATAATACTTGCATCGCAGTCGCCCCGCAGGAAACAACTGCTGGAACTGGCTGAAATAGAATTTGAGATACGTGTGGCTGACATCGACGAAACGCCGCCACATGGTATGCCGGGGGAGCAGGTACCGGAGCACCTGGCGCTTGAGAAAGCCGCTGTTATTGCCGGTAACAATCCTGACGCTATAATCATTGCAGCCGATACCACTGTGCTGCTGGATGATGAGATACTGGGCAAACCTGTAAATGAAGATGACGCAGTAGCCATCCTTAAAAAATTATCCGGCCGTATGCATGAGGTAATCAGCGGAGTATGCATCCGGAAGGGAAATGATGTGTACAGCTTTTCAGAAACGACCGAAGTATACTTTCGCCAACTGACTGAAGACCAGATCAAACACTACGTAGCCAACTACCACCCTTACGACAAAGCCGGTGCTTATGCCATACAAGAGTGGATAGGCATAGTAGGAATAGAAAAGATAAACGGCGATTATTATAATGTGATGGGGCTACCGGTGGGTCAGGTAGTAGCGTATTTAAAGCAGGTGAAATAATCACTTACTCAATACTCGGATAAACATCTACATAAGTTGGCTCGCTTTTCAACTCGGCAAAATAGAATACCATAAATGCAAACGCGCCAAAGGTGGTCAGTATTACCATCCAGAACATTTTTGTACCGGCAGGCATACTCTTCAACCTGGCCAAATGTATAATGAAGTACAACAGGATGATACCCGTTATAGCACAAATAATGCTCAATGATATCCACAAACTGGTGTAATTCTGTATCATGGCCGTTACCCATGCAAAGTGGTCGGAAACACTGGAAGTAACTACCTCTTCCTGCACCAGGAGAAAAAAGTAAATGGTCCATAAGGTAAACAGTGCCATTGGGGCAAAGCAGAGTAATTTTCCGTGTTTTTTCGCTATGTTTTCCATAACAGTATGTTTTAGTGAATAATGACTATTGCTGTAATAACAACACATGGAAATGAAAATTGTTTTGTTAAAGCACATAACTACCTGGTTTACATTAGCTAAAACGTAAGGAGCTACAGATTCTATTTTATGTTCTGCTTCGTTATGCTATTGTCATGGATCTGGTGCAATGTTGGTGGTACGCCAGCAGTTGTTCACCCTATTTGTGTTTATGGCCTGAATCACGGTGTGTATATACCCGGTGCAGGTGGAGAACATTGCCTTTATTTTAGTTAAATCTCTGTAGGCTTATAATATTCATCCCTTATTATTTCGTATCTTTGCATCAGTTCTTTGAAAAATAATACTGACCGGGGCCGACTGGTTTTGACAGCATAGGGCAGGTTAAGTAAGCATGTCGTGCGTTGTGTAATTAGCACGTAAATCTGAATATTCAAACTTTTAAATGGCGAAAACAATTACGCCATGGCTGCCTAATCAGAGATTAGCGTAACCATTTTGGCCGCAGACGGGCTTTTGCCTGTTGACGCTCCTGCCGCCTAACTCATCCTTCAACAGGATAGTCGCCTGTAGCTGTGTACAAGCGATGAAACTAAAGCAGATAAGATAGTCCTGGTTCGCCCGGTTCCTAAGGCTATACGAAAAACAATTCCGGGATAAACATGTAGAAACCTTATCGGGCATATGTTTGGACGCGGGTTCGAATCCCGCCGGCTCCACTTTATCACATATCAAAAGAAGCTAAAGGCCTGTAAAGCATTGAGTTTACAGGCTTTTTTATGCCCTGTAAGCAAAGAGGACTATGTTGGTCGTCGTCCC
>DATCSV010000106.1:0-7213 GCA_036568285.1 Flavipsychrobacter sp.
TGAGCGCCGACTGGCCACGTACTGCCCTATTGAGTGCTATCGCGGTGCACGAAGCATGGATGCCTTATAAAGACAAGGCTGCAGGATTGCGTACCGGTTTCTTTTCTGCCAATACCGTGGGCGGTATGGACCTGACAGAAAACGTGTATAAAGATTTCGTAACAGATGTACAGTCTGTTGAGCTGAAGGAAATAATCAACCACGAGTGCGGCGCTATTACAGAATTAGTTGCAGATCACTTCGGCATAAATGATTTTGTTACCACCATCAGTACTGCTTGTTCATCTTCGGCCAATAGCATTATGATGGCAACGCAGATGATAGAAGCAGGCATGCTGGATGTAGCCGTGGCAGGGGGCGCGGATAGTATGTCCCGGTTTACGCTCAACGGTTTCAATACATTGATGATACTGGACAAGCAGCCCTGCCAACCCTTTGATAATAACCGACGCGGCCTGAACCTGGGCGAAGGCGCAGGCTATGTATTGCTGATGAGCGAGAAAGCCATGCAACAATGTGGTGCCAGGGGCATATGCACGGTAAGTGGTTACGCCAACGCCAACGATGCATATCATCAGACCGCATCATCGCCCGACGGAACAGGTAATAAACTGGCCATGGGCAATGCGTTGAAGAAAGCAGGATTACAGCCTGCCGACATCAGCTATATTAACTTGCATGGTACAGGTACAGCTAACAACGACAGCTCTGAAGGAAAGGCTGTAGAAGCGATCTTTGCAGGTTGCATACCATTAGCATCTTCCACCAAAGGTTATACCGGGCACACATTGGGTGCTGCCGGTGGTGTGGAGGCCGTGTTCAGCACGTTGAGCATACGCGATGGTATTGTGTATCCTAACCTGCGCTGGCAGACACAAATGGAAGATATTAATTGGCAAGTAAATACAGAATTGAAAACAAGACAAGATATAAAGCATGTGCTGTCCAATTCATTCGGTTTTGGAGGTAATTGTTCATCATTGATTTTTTCGGCATGCTGAATATAGATGTATATATCAATAGCGCGAGTATCATCAGTGGTGCGGGCAACAACATGTCAGGTGGTTTCTTGCAGGACCCCGCAGAGTATTCGGCTTATGCGCTGACCACCGTTGAACCAGATTATAAGGAATACATACCGGTTATGCAGTTGCGCCGCATGAGCAAGGCAGTGCGTATGGGTGTGGTAGCATCAAAAACAGCCATGCAGGGCGCTGGTATGGAACAGCCGGATGCAATCAGCTTAGGTACAGCCTATGGCTGCCTTCAGGATACAGAATCTTTCCTGGGCAAAATGATTGACCAGGAAGAACAAATGCTTACACCCACAGCCTTTATACAATCCACGCACAATACAGTGGCTGGCCAGATAGCTTTGCTGGCCGGCTGCAACGGGCACAATCTTACCTATGTCCATCGTGGGCACTCCTTTGAGCACGCGCTCATCAATGCGAAGTTGTATATGCAACAACATGCAGGTGCGCATATGTTGGTGGGCGCCATAGAAGAGCAGACGCCCAATAGCGTAAAAGCATTGCAGTATGCAGGCGCCATAGCTAAAGAAAACTATACAGCTGATGACGTGCTGGCAGGTAGACTTACTGCCCCGGTGTGTGGCGAGGGCGCAGCCTTTTTTTCCATCACACAGCAACCACTGTCAACAAAATCCATACGGGTAGTCGGCATCGAAGTATTCAAGGCAGATGAGCAGACGGCATTTGAGAAAATAAAATCGTTTGCGAACAATAATGGCCCTTTTGATGTTTTTGTTTCGGGCATGAACGGTGAAAGAAAAAATCACGCGTTTTACCGGCGTTTGAATGAAGATATTTTAGCAAATATCCCTTGCGCAGTATTCAAGCATCTATGCGGCGAATATCCTGTAGCTGTTTCATTCGCATTAGGAATGCTGTTTCATAGAGTTTATCCCGGAGCAGTGCCGGCAGATGCAAAAACAATACTGCTGGTAAATAACCACTGCGATTATTATAGCTGCTGGAAATTGGTGCTATAAACCAATACTGGCAAGTGAATTGTATTAATTCAGGTTTACTATGCAGAAACATATTTATGAATCGGGTATTATTGGTAACTGTTCCTTTATAGCTCATGTGCATAAGAACACCAATATCACCTGGCTCTGCTGGCCCAGGTTCGACAGTAGCTTCATATTTGGCAGTCTGTTGGATAAGCAAAAGGGCGGTGAATTTTCAATACTCCCCCGCCACGATTTTACTTCTGAACAATATTATATAGACAACACCAACGTATTAGTAACAGAGATAAGCTGTGCCGACGGTAAATACAGGGTTACTGATTTCGCTCCGAGGTTTACACTGTACGAGCGTTATTACAAGCCACTGATGCTCATCAGGAAGATAGAACCGATTAGTGGCAATCCACATATAAAAGTAAGCTGCCGCCCTACAGGACAATATGGTGAAATAGATCTGCGTCCGGCTACAGGCAGCAATCATATTGAATTCACAGGATTAGAGGGTTCAGTACGACTCACTACGAACATATCCCTCAATTATATACTGGAGGATCAGTTCTTTGTGCTGAACGAAGTCAAATACTGCATACTTACTTATGAAAAACCGCTGGAAGCACCGCTGGAGCATACCGGCGAGGATTTCCTTACCAGGACCATAAAGTATTGGCAGTATTGGATAAAAAATACAGGCATCAGCAACCTGTACCAAAAGGAAGTGATACGCTCCGCATTGGTGCTGAAGATACACCAGTATGAAGACACAGGTGCTATCATAGCTGCCAGCACTACCAGCCTGCCGGAGTCTGACGGCAGCGGGCGAACATGGGACTACCGCTTCTGCTGGCTGCGTGATGCGTATTATATTCTGAACGCATTGAATAACCTGGGACATTTTGAGGAGGCGGAACACTATTTCCAGTTCATTGCCAACATTACTGAAATGGAGAACGGGCGCTATTCACCTCTATATACTATTACCGGGAAAAATGAATTTAAAGAGGTGATAATAGACCTGGAGGGTTACAGGGGTAATAAGCCCGTGCGCATAGGCAACCAGGCTGTAGAGCATATCCAGAATGATATTTATGGCCAGGTGCTGCTGTCGCTGATACCGCTATATATAGACAGGCGGTGTATATACCAGAACAGGCTGGACCCCTCGACATTTATCAATGAAATACTGGATAAAATAGCCATGACTATAGATGAGGCTGATGCAGGCATATGGGAGTTCCGGAATATCGCTCAGCAGCATTGCTATACAAATCTCTTTCAGTGGGCGGGGTGCCAGGCTGCGTTAAAAGTGGCTGATCAGATGGGTAATGCTCAACTGATGCAGAAAGCTACAGAGTTAAGAGACAAGGCCGTTGCGAACATTGAAGCTTGTTACGACCCGGTGCGCAAAGTATATACGCAGGCAATAGGTGTAGACCATCTGGACGCCAGTACGCTGCAACTCATCATGATGGGCTACCTGGATCCGCAATCTCAACGGGCGCAGGACCATCTTGCAGCCGTTGAAAAAGAATTAAAAGCGGAAAACGGCCTTTTTTACCGCTATCTGCACAAGGATGATTTTGGTAAACCCAAAACCACTTTCCTGATTACTGCCTTTTGGCATGTAGAGGCACTGGCCTGTGTAGGCAGGGTACAGGAAGCTGTAGACCAGTTCGCCCAGCTAATGAAATATTCCAATCATCTTGGCCTGTTAAGTGAAGATATTGATGCCAATGACGGTAGCCAGTGGGGCAACTACCCACAGGCGTATAGCCATGTGGGCCTTATGAACGCCGCATATCGTATTGCTAAGAAACTTGACCTTCCTGTTTTTGCTTAGTAGAACGGGGCAGGGACTTTGTCAGTTTATACCCGTCCTGCCTGCCCGCCGGACGGGTACTGCATAATTCATTCAACAGTTCACGCACAGCCACGTGGTTGCTCAGATGATATCTTGCTGCGGATACTTTATTGCCTACCTTGATGGTAATAGAATCATCGGGCATGGCTTTGAAAATATCCTCATCTGTGGTATCGTCGCCAATGGCCAGGATGAAATCATATCTATCCCCCTCCAGCCACCTGGCCGAGGCAATACCCTTGTTAATAACTGCACTCTTTACTTCTATCACTTTGTCGCCCTGTAATATCTGCAGGTTGTTTTCGTAGGTGAAATGTTTCAGGTCGTTGACGAGCTGTTGCGCACGCAGAACGCCCAGGCCTATATCTGCTTTACGGTAATGCCACGCCAGTGAATAGCTCTTTTCTTCAATAAAAGTTCCTGGTGTCCTGTCGGTATGCAGGGACATAATGTTGTAAATATCTTTGTGCCAATCATTGTTGATACCCATGGTGTGCTGCCACTTACGGTTGCCGTTTTTGTGCCATACGCCGTGTTCTGCCACCATGTCTACATCCAGGTCTCCCAGCCACTTTTCCAGGGTTATATGGTCGCGCCCGCTTATTATCAATACTTTATTAACCGGGTCTGCAGCCAGTTGTTTCAGCAGGTAGATGATTTCCGGATCCGGTACCGCTTCCATTGCATGCGGCTTGAACGGTACCAGTGTGCCATCGTAATCGAGCAGCAGCAGTCTTTTAGCACTGGTTCTGTAACGTTTGTTTATCTGTTCACGTAATGATTCTGTAATTGCTTTTGCGTAATGACTCATCTGTTTTTCCTTTACTTCTTCTAATTTATTCCTGAAATTTCTTACCCAGGTGTGTATATCAAATTTGGCAACTGTCTGCTGCATTTGTCTCATCCTGTACACTCTCTCCTGCTCAGGCATAATAAGCGCTTCGTATATCTTATCTGCAAAAGCCCATATGTCGTTCGGATTGATAATGATAGATTCAGGCAGTTCTATCGAAGCCCCGGCTGTTTCGCTCAATATCAGCACACCTTTCTTACTTACCTGGCTGGCTACGTATTCCTTACTCACCAGGTTCATGCCGTCGCGCATGGGTGTTACCAGGGCTACATCGGCCGACTTGTACAACGCCGACAACAGGTGTGGCGGAAACGAGCGGTAAAAATGTTGTATCGGTTGCCAGTCGAGGGTAGAGTACGCACCGTTAATTTCGCTGATGAGCGTATTCATTTCCTCCTTTATCTCTTTGTATCTGGCTACAGAATCCCGCGAGGGTACAACGAGTTGTATATAAGTTACTTTCTCATGCAGTTCAGGGTATTTTTCCAGGAAACGGCGATAGGCTTTCAACCGGTGTGTTATGCCCTTGCTATAATCCAGTCGGTCTATTGATACCATCAGTTTGGTATTGCGTCCCACCATTCTGCGTATCTTCCTTTCGTTGCGGTGAGTCTGTGCGCTGGCAGCCATCTCCGAGAATTTCTGGTAGTCTATACTAATAGGGAAAGCATCTGCCACTATTATACGGCCACGCACCTGTATTTCGTGAGACGTGGTTTCAATCTTGCATATCCTGTTGATTGCGCTCAGAAAGTGGCGTACATCGTCGTATGTATGAAAACCTATCAGGTCGGCTCCCATCAGCCCGTTCAGTATTTCCTCGCGCCAGGGCAGCAGGCGAAACAATTCCTGCGAAGGGAACGGGATGTGCTGGAAAAAGCCGATTTCTGCTTCGGGCATAGCTTCCCGCAACATCTGCGGCACCAGCATCAGTTGATAGTCATGTATCCAGATGGTATCATTAGGATTAGCTATGCTGATGACAGCGTCGGCATACTTCCTGTTCACATTCACATAGCTCTGCCAGTTATCGTAGTCGTAGTTGGCGTAGCTGGGAAAGGAGTGGAACAACGGCCACAATGTTTCATTTGAAAAGCCCTTATAAAATCGGTCCACTTCTTTTTGCGAAAGGAAAAGAGGGGCCATATTACCTTCCGATAAAAATTCCGTTACTTCCTGGCGATGTTCATCTTTCACCACGGTACCCGGCCATCCCAGCCATACATTACTGCCTTCGCGGTAAATACTGCCCAGCCCTGTAGCCAATCCTCCCTCACTTGTTTTGTAATCCAGTTGGCCACCTTTCTCGGTCAGGGTGATGGGCAGGCGGTTGGAGACTATGATCGTCTTCTTATCTCTACTCATGTTATTCTAAATATTCTGTGCAAATGGGTATTGCGCTATACTCATAACAGTTGTCGCGCACAATAGTTTATAAAACAATCATGCCAACTGTAAAAGAAAACATAAAGAGTTGTGAAACTCAACCGTACAGTTCCAGGTGGACGTCTTTTTTGTCGTAGCCCATTGCCAGGATGCGTAATTTGGCCTCGTCTACCATCACCTTCCAGCCGCAAAGCATAAAGCTGGCCGGCGGGTGTCCTTCGCACAGCCGCTCGTATATAGCATGTACATAGCCGGTGTCATTGTCCCATGTCTCGCGCGACAATACAGGGAAATATGTGAAGTCTGGGATCTGCTCTTCCAGTTCACGCATCTCATCGTAGTACAGCAGGTCTTCTTTGCGGCGTGTGCCGAATATCAGGTTCAGCCTGCCATGCGGAATGTTGTGCGTATTGATATAATGCAGCATACTGCGGAACGGCGCTATACCCGTGCCTGTACATATGAAGAACATATTGTCCGGCATTTCTTCCGGCATCACGAATACCCCCTGCGGCCCGCGCAATATCAGTTCCGAGCCCACCTCTACGTCATTGAACAGGTAGTCAGTGCCCAGGCCACCATCCAGGTGTACTATCACCAGCTCTATTACATTGGTACCGTCGGGCATAGAAGCTATGCTATAGCTGCGCCAGCGCTTGTTACGCTTTTCATGTATGGGCAGGTCCATAGTTACAAATTGCCCGGGCTTAAAATCGAAATGTTCTGTTTCCGGCAATTGCAGCCAGTAGCGGCGGGTATTGGGTGTTGCCTGCTCTATACGTATTACTACAGCCTTTTGCCATTCAGGTAGCATGTACTAAAGTTAGGTAAATTAATCTGTAAGGTTAAACAGCATCATTTTTCGGGTACCAGTTCCTCATTTATTTTCGGCAGCCCCGCCGTGTCTATCACAGTCAGCCACTCGCGGTAGTGATGGCGTATCCACATTTTCATTTCCAGATCGGTATCCGTGCGGGCGTAGTCGTAAGGCATGGGGTAGGCGTTCATAAAGTGCCCCAGGCTATCGCCTTCCAGCCCCGTCATTTCATATACCAGGTCGGTAGTGTAGCGGGTGTCTATAAATTTTTCGTCCTCCCATTCATTGAAGTTGCGCTGGAAC
>DATCSV010000107.1:0-3059 GCA_036568285.1 Flavipsychrobacter sp.
GCTTACCTCTATCTTGGTTTTCTCCAGCTCGTCTAGTTCGGTGTAAATATTCTTCAGCGATTTGTTGCTGGTAGCGCGGTAGTATTTGCCGCCGGTTTCCTTAGCTATCTTTTGCAGCAATGCTTCGTCTATCTGCACGGGCATCATCTGCTTCTGCGTGCCAAAAGGTGTTTGCACAGGGTAAGGTGCCTGGCCTTCGCTACCTATGCCGATGGTATATACACGTACCTTGTAGCGCTTGGCTATTTCCAGCGCAGTGCTGGGGTCTATCAACCCGGTGTTGTTCACGCCGTCTGTCAGCAGTATCAATACCCGGCTTTTGGCTTTGGATGCGCGCAGGCGGTCAACCCCTGTAGCCAGCCCCATACCTATGGCGGTACCATCTACCAGTACGCCGCTTTTTATTTTGCTTATCTGTTCTTTCAGTACGTTATGGTCGATGGTAATGGGCACCTGGGTGAAGCTCTCTCCGGCAAATATCACCAGTCCTATACGGTCGGTAGGACGGCCTTCTACAAATTCTATCGCCACATCTTTGGCTGCCTGTATACGGTTGGGTTTCAGGTCTTCCGCCAGCATACTGCCCGATACGTCCAGCGATATGACGATATCTATCCCTTCACTGTCAATAGATTCGCTGGTGCTGCTGGACTGCGGGCGTGCCAGGGCAATGATGAGGAATACCAGTGACAGTACCCTCAACCAGAATAACGCAGGGCGCAACTGCACCCTCCATGTAGGTTTTACTTCTTTAATGCCTGATATCGTGGTGAGCCTTACAGCCGGGTTGTCATATCTCTTTTTGCGGTATTGCCACCATATCATAAAAGGAATAAGCAGCAGCAATCCGAAATATAACGGATGTGCAAAGTTGAGGTGCTGCCAGTCTAATAATCCTTTTATCATTGCTTCGCTGTGTTTTCAGTTACTACAGGTGGTTTTGTTGCCGTCACAAACCGCTTAGTATAGTCGAAGGCATCGGTATGTTCTTGTGGTAACGGCTGTGCCTTGGCGAATTTGGCCATATCCGCCGTCTGTAATATCATGGCCAGATCGTCATAATGTTTCAGCATTTCCCGGTGACGTTTCGCTACCAATAGCAACTCGTCACTCGTAAGTTCCATAGCCGGAGTATTGAAGCGTTCTTCAATATAAGTACGCAGTATGTCGGTCAGTTCGGTATAGTATTGCTTCACCTGGTCTTGCTGCCAAAGTTGTTTTTGTTCGAGTTCCAGCAACAGGCGCAGGGCTTTTTCATTCGGTGTTTCAATGTATTTAACTGCTGGCGGCGGCGGCATTTTTACGCCCTTATTACGCATAAAGTAATAGATAATAAATGCTATCAGCCCCAGCGCCAGCAATCCGCCCAATATATACCATATATAGTCGCGCCAGGTGGTTTTTACCTCCATGATGTCCACTATGGGCTTAAATGGCTTGGCGGTATCTACGGGTACTGTCTGCACCATGATGGTAAAAGAATCGCTGCTAATTGTATAAGGATTCCCTCCGTTTGGCACTGAGGTAAACGTAAAAGAGGGTATGACGAACATACCCGAATCCCATCCGGTAATGAGCAATCGCTGTTTGTAGATGGTAGCACCGTTCTGTGTGGTGGTATCTATCTTGCCTTTTTCTACTACTTCCAGGCTGTTGAAGGTGTCAGGAATAGCGGCCCACACCAGTTTTTCATCTTTGTCGGGCCGGGCCTCTATAAACAGGCGTAGCTGGTCGCCCACTACTATTTGCCGGGCATCTATCTGAGCTTTTATCTCAGGTTGCGCAAAGGCCCTGCCAAATGGGATAAATACCATTATGGCCACGAAAAAATGATATGTGTTTTTTATCCTGTTCATCACTTACCTGGATATAAAGAATCCCTGCAACGCTTTCACGTAGTCTTCGTTGGTGCGTATGCTCAATAGCGAAGCCCCGCTTTTGCGGAAGGCTTGCAGGCAATACTTTTTATGTTGCTCGAACCTGTGCGTATAATTGGCCCTTACAGATTTGTCGCTGCTGTCCAGCCATACCATCTGCCCTGTTTCTGCATCCATTACCTGCACCAGTCCTGCGTCGGGCAGTTCGCGGTCATGTTTGTCATATACCTGTATCCCTACCAGGTCGTGCTTGCGGGCTGCCAATTGCAGTGGCTTTTCGTACGGTTCGCTGATGAAATCGCTGATGGCGAAAGTAATGGCTCTTTTCTTCTGCACATGGTTCAGGTATTCAAAAGCCGCGGCAATATTGGTGCCCCCTTTCTGATTGGGCTCCAGGGCTATCAACTCCCGTATGATGCGCAGTATATGTGAGCGCCCTTTTTTGGGAGGTATGAATTTTTCCACTTTATCGCTGAAGAATATCACACCCACCTTATCGTTGTTGGTAACGGCAGAAAAAGCCAGTACGGCACATATTTCAGTCGTCAGGTCGCGTTTCAGGCGCTCCTGCGTGCCGAATAATGAACTGCCGCTGATATCTACCAATAGCATAAGTATCAACTCCCGCTCTTCTTCAAATACTTTTACGTACGGTGTACGCAGGCGGGCAGTCACGTTCCAGTCAATTGTCTTTACATCGTCGCCGTGCTGGTACTCACGCACTTCGCTAAAGGACATACCCCGCCCCTTGAAGGCTGAATGATACTCACCCGCAAAGATGTGGTTGCTCAGCCCTTTGGTCTTTATTTCTATCCGCCTTACCCTCTTCAGTATCTCTGATGTGGTCAGCATGGGTTGAAATTACGTGCAAAAATGTAAAAAACACCCCACGAAGGAATAATCCCGCGCAGGACGTGTTTCAGCCAACAAATGTAACAGATAGGATGTTTATATGTGGAACGGGAAAACTAAAATTTTTGTGAAAATGCTATGGCATGCCCGGGTAATAAGCCGTAGTTTTGTACAGCACGATAAAAATACAGAGTTTATGAAGCATGTAATCTATTTATTGGCGGGAGCTACATTGATGTTTACCGCCTGCGGCGAGGATGCAGGGAAACAGGAAACGGCTGACAATATGGATACGCCGGAAACGGTGATGAAAGCCACCCCTGTAAGCAT
>DATCSV010000108.1:0-2452 GCA_036568285.1 Flavipsychrobacter sp.
CAACGATTTTGGCGGCCAGGAGCCGGGCAGCAACGAAGAAATTGAAGCGTTCTGCAAAGAAAATTACGGCGTTACTTTCCCTATGGCGGCCAAAATATCAGTGAAAGGGAACGGCATTGCCCCTATCTACCAGTGGCTTACTGACAAGGAAATGAACGGCCACAGCAGCAGCACTATAGAATGGAATTTTCAGAAATATCTTATTGACGAACAAGGCAACCTCACACACGTCTTCCCTCCTTCTGCCGAACCTTTTGATGACGAGGTCATTTCTGCAATAGAACAATAAAAGACACATCCTATAGCGGTTCAGGATACCACCCTCGTCCTCGTTTATAACGAGAATGCACCCGGACGGGCGTTTGCAACGCCGACTACCTAAAATACGCTCTCTGCTTCTTCAAAAATTTACACCCGTTATTTCTAATGTAAACTAAAGGACCGCTCTGAAAGAACGCCCCAAGCCCTCTCTGCGAAACAGAAAATTCATAAATAATAGTTATGCTTTTCATATTATAGTTAAATTATATTATATGAAAAGAATACAGCACCTTTGTGTAGGAAAATATCATGTCTGGAATGAAAATCGATTTTTTTTCCGGGCGAAGGCTGGCGATAGCTACCAAACATCGTAAGGAAATTGTTATAGAGCCTGCATTAAGCATTCTTGAGGAGGTAGAGATGTTCGTTCCAACGGGATTTGACACTGACAGATACGGGACTTTCAGTGGCGAAATAGAACGGACCTCTACACCTCTGGAAGCTGCCAGGAAAAAATGCCTGGATGCCTGCGCCACTTACGGCTGCACACTGGCTGTAGCCAGCGAAGGTTCATTTGGCCCCCACCCTTACTTACCATTCGTATCGGCCGATGATGAGATCATACTACTGCTGGACCTGGAGCATGGCCTCGAAATAAAAGCAAGAGAATTGACGACGGCTACCAACTTCAGTGGTGAATTAGTTAAAAGCTATGAGGAGATTGAAGCCTATATAACAAGGGTATCCTTCCCTTCGCACGGGCTCATTCTGCGTAGAGATCAGAATGCAACGGACAACCTGGTAAAAGGAGTGACCGATAGAAGTATGCTTGACGATATTGCCGGCAATTATTTATCAAAGTACGGCCAGATGTTTATAGAAACCGATATGAGGGCTATGTACAATCCTACCAGGATGGAAGCAATAGCCCGCGCTGCTACCAGGCTGGCGGAGGCTATACTCCGTGTCTGTCCGCATTGCGACACTCCCGGCTTTGATATTACTGACGTGGTCAACGGCCTGCCATGCGCACAGTGTGGCTCCCCAACCAAAAGTACCCTTAGTTATATCTACACCTGCCAGAGATGCTTACATACAGAAGGAAAGGCATACCCGCACGGAAAAACTAAGGAAACGCCTATGTACTGCGGTTACTGCAATCCATAGGCTAATTCGTGATATAATGACAACTGAAATAGGAACTGATATAGAGTATGCTGCAGAACTGCTGCGAAAAGGCGAAGTGGTGGCCATACCTACTGAAACTGTTTATGGCCTCGCGGTCAACGCGCTGGACGCGCAAAGTGTAAAAAAAATATATGAGCTGAAGAACCGTCCTGCTGATAACCCGCTCATTATACACGTGGCTGACGCTGACCAGTTAAGGGAATATGTACAGAATATTCCCCCAATGGCACGCGCGTTGCTGAACGAGTTCAGTCCCGGGCCACTCACGGTCGTGCTGCACAAGAAAGACATCATCCCGGATATAGTGACGGCGGGGCACATAACTGTTGCCATAAGAATTCCGCAACACCCGCTTACACAACGTTTACTCAGGGCAACCGGCTTCCCGCTGGCAGCACCCAGCGCAAATCCTTTTACTTATATCAGCCCGACTACGGCGGCACATGTGGCCAAAATGTTTAACGGGAGGATCAGGTATATATTGGATGGCGGGCCGTGCCAGGCTGGTATCGAGTCGACCATCATAGGTTTTGCCGGCGAAAATGCAGTACTGTACAGGCCGGGCGCTATAGCTGCTGAAGCTGTAGAAAAATGCATTGGTGAGCGGCTGTGTCATCCGGAAAAAGCAGTGAGGACACCCGGCATGCACCCAAAACACTACTCGCCTTTTACACCGGTGATAGCTACCAACAGCCTGGAATATGAAATTGAGCGAAATAAGGGCCTTTCTGTATGCGTAATTACGTACGATACCTACTCCAGCCTGTTGCCCGTCACCGACCAGGTACTCCTGGGCACCTCTGACGACATGTCTGTTGCTATGAACATGTTGTATGCCGCCCTGCACGATATGGACCAAAGGGGGTACGATGTAATAATTGCAAAGAGGTTTCCGGAACATGGCCTGGGCGTGGCTATCAACGACAGGCTGGACCGGGCAGCAAAAATGAAGCTACCATCAAAAAACCACACAATATAAGTATGTGCCAAAACATCCTTAATT
>DATCSV010000109.1:0-7295 GCA_036568285.1 Flavipsychrobacter sp.
AGTATATAATAGTCACCCAGCTGCAATTTGCTACGGCCAACAAAGTCCCGGCGGGCTGCAGGTTCCCTTATCGCCTTCTCGAGCAGGCCTATCGCCTCCTGCGGCTTATCAGCAAACCTTGCCAGTAATTTGGCATAGTCCTGCACTACATGGAAAGTATAGTAATCCGGGAAACTATCTAAGAACTGCTGATACTCAGCTGCCAGTGTGTTCACCTCCTCTTTCGTGAAAGACGGCTTTGCCTCCAGCAGGGTAAACTTCACCTTCAGCATCTCGTTGATCACTGATGAATAGAAGGGGTACGTTTTCCCTTTCGCCAGTACCTCATCATAGGCCTTAAGTGCGAAATCATTTTTACCTTCTCTTACCGCATAGCGGGCAAACTCCAGTATGCGTTCACCCTGTTCTTTATATCTTTCGTCCAGCGCGCGTACTTGTATCAGCGCACCATCCCAGTCGTCCTTCTGTGTATACAGCCATGTCAGCAATTCTGAGTAATAAGGATTATCAGGTTCTTCATTGATCTTTTTTATCAATGCCTTCTGGGTCTTCACTATATTCTTCCTGTCGGTACCTATGTAATCCAGCAGGGTGGTTTTCACATCATCTATGCCGCCGTTGTAAAAGCTCCGGCTGGCGTGCAGCAATGTAGATACTGCATTATCTATATCCCCGGCCTTAAAGTACAGCCTGGACATAGGCCCGCTATACAGGAACTGGTTGTGCAATATCTCGCCTGCCCGTTCGTAGGTTTTCAGTGCGTAATCATCCCTTTCTAAATCAGTAAATTTTTTTGCCACATACTGTGTCAGCAGGTCATCCCCATTCAGAAAAGTGAGTGCCAGGTCAAATTGTTCCTCTGCTTTTTTGTCCTTCCCTGTAGCTTTATACACCCTACCCATATCCACCGCCAGTGCAGGGTTGGTAGGATTCTTCTGTACCTGTGCGCTCACCAGCTTTTCCGCGTCTTTATATTCTTTGGCAGCCAGCAACGCATCCAGGTAGCTGTTGTATATTTCAGTATTCCTGTTGTCTTTCTCATACAGTTCTTCGTATAGTTCTATCGCTTTCTTATAGTCTTTCATGTCCAGGTACATACGCGCCTGGTCAACAGTTGCTGTTTGAGCAACTGTCACTGCTGAAAACAGCAACGCTATAAATAGGGTGATATATTGCTTTCGATTCTTCACTATTCCTTATTCCGTTTTATCATACACAAATTTGCTGCCGTTGAAATTATATACCTGCATTTTACCGTTCAACTGTCCATCAGCCACTTCAGGTATATACAGCTTCTTACCGTTTTTGCTCAAATGTACCGTATGTACCTCTTTCATCTTCTCAAAGTCGTAATTGGCCATGTAGTCGTATATATACGTGACAAACCTGCCCGAGGACGTGCCACCTTCAAACAACTCATACCCTCTCAGTTGATTATCCACAATCGTATACGCAGTCATAATGTTCAGCACTTCTTTCTCCGACATCTTCACCCTGGCCTGGAATATGTAATACCTGTCACCGTTGGAGTTGGCTACACTCTGCACATCATAAAATTCACCTGATGTCTTTTCCAGCCCCTTCCGCTCCGAAACATCTGCGAGCTTATGCGCTTTCACTCCATCACCGGTTTCGTACAGTGCTACGGCGTTGTAAAAATCCAGTGTTCCCGCGTGCGAATTCCAGCAGTAAATAGCCAGCTTCTTATCTTCAGTAGTGATAACTTTCATGTCAGCGTTTTCAGCAAGCACGGGCTTACGTTTAAGTATACCCGGCTGTGTTGGCGCAACGTTTACCAGGTATTGCACCAGGCTGTCGTTCATTGCATAAATAGAATCCTGTGCCGACACTTCATGCCCAAAGCTGGTATCTTCCGCATTATATTCAAACCGCCAGTAGCTGATACCATCCAGGTACCGCTGTATTGTCCCTGCCATGCCGGCGGGCTCCTGGGCATTCACTCCCGCTGCAAAGCATAGTAGTATTATGAGTACGATATGTTTCATCTTAATTCCTTAATGGTTTACCGGTTTGCAATATACTCTGCAAACGCTCTAAAGTTTTCTTTTGCCCACAGAGGCTCAAAAAGGCTTCACGCTCCAGGTCCAGCAGGTATTGCTCGCTTACCAATGTAGGTTGTGTCAAGTCTCCACCGCACATTACATGCGCCAATTTTTCCGCTATCAGCCTGTCGTGGTCGGTTATGTAGTGGCCACGCCACATGCCGTGTATACCTGCCAGCAGCGGACCGAGTCCACCACGACCCTGCACCTTCACATCTGTACGCTGCACGGGCTGTGTATAGCCGCCCTCATACATATCCAGTACTTTTCTTTTGGCATCCGTCACCCGCCTGTCCCCGTTGATGGAAATTCTATCAATCCCCTCTCGGAGGTAACTCAACTCAAAAGCCTCATGTGCCGAGGTACCTACCTTGGCAGTTCCTATATTGATGAACAATTGCTGCAAATAATTCAGCTCTATATCTTCTTTTATATTCCTGTCTGCCGCACGCACTACCATTTCTTTAGTGCCGCCGCCACCGGGTATCAGCCCTGCGCCCATTTCTACCAGGCCAATATAACTCTCCGCAGCCGCCTGCACGGCATCAGCATGCAGGCACATTTCGCAGCCGCCGCCTAAGGTCAATCCGTGTGGTGCAACAACTACCGGTACGCTGCTGTACCGCAGCCGCATAGTGGTGTTCTGAAACTGGCGAATAGCCATATCCAGCTCATCATATTCCTGCTCTACGGCAAACATAAATATCAAACCCACATTAGCCCCTGCGCTGAAGTTAGCGCCGCTGTTAGCTATCACCAATCCTTTGTACTGCTCCTCGGCTATCGCTACTGCTTTGTTCACTCCCGCCAGCACTTCACCTCCTATAGTGTTCATCTTGCTGGTCCAGCTGAGCGCTACTACACCATCACCTGTATCCACCAGTTTGCAGGCGCTGTTCTGCCATACTATTTTTTCGTCCAGGTGCTCCAGAATAATTACAGAGCCGCTGCCCGGTATCTCTTTGTACGACTTGCTTTGTATATCGTAATACTTGCGCCTGCCGTTCTCTGTTTTGTAAAATGTAGTGTTACCACCGTCCAGCATTTCTTTTACCCAGGGAGCAGCCTGTATACCTGCCTGCTCCATCTGCTCCAGCACCTTCTGTACTCCCAGCACGTCCCAACTCTCAAAAGCACCTATCTCCCAGCCGAAGCCCGCCTTCAGTGCGTCATCTATCTTGTACAATTCGTCCGCTATCTCCGGTATGCGGTTGCTGGCATAAGCAAACAGCATATGGTGAAACATACGGTAAAACTCACCGGCTTTGTCCTGCCCCTTGTACAATACCTTCAATCTGCCTTTCAGGTCTTCCACCTGTTTGGCGGCATCCACTGTGGCAAACTTAGCTTTCTGCTTAGGGCCGTATTCCATAGTCGCGGGGTTCAGCGTCAGTATTTCACTTTTCCCTCCCTCGCCTTTTATTTTTTTATAGAAACCCTGGCCCGATTTATCGCCATACCACTTATTGGCCACCATCTGCTGTATAAACGGCGGTATCTTAAAAATATCTTTGGCCTCGTCGTCGGGCACATTTTGCGGCAATGCCTCTGCTACGCGTACCCATGTATCCAGCCCCACTACGTCGCCTGTACGAAAGGTTGCCGATTTGGGCCTGCCCATGATGGTGCCGGTCAGCACGTCTGTTTCGTCTATTGTCAATCCTAACTGCTGCATGGCATGAAACACAGCCATAAAGCCAAACACGCCCACGCGATTGGCGATGAAAGCCGGTGTATCCTTGCACAATACCGTTGTCTTGCCCAGGAACCTGTCTCCGTAGTCCATCAGGAAGTCAATTACCTCCGGCTTAGTGCCCGGTGCGGGAATGATTTCCAATAACTTCAGGTAGCGTGGGGGATTGAAAAAGTGCGTACCGCAAAAATGCTGCTGAAAATCTTCGCTGCGCCCTTCGGCCATCATACGTATAGGTATGCCCGATGTATTGGTAGTAATGAGCGTACCAGGACTGCGGTGCTGCTCTATTTTTTCAAATACCTGTTGTTTGATGTCCAGCCTTTCTATCACTGCTTCTATCACCCAGTCGCAGTCGGCTATTTTGTACAGATCGTCCTCAATATTACCTATGCTGATTCTTTGGGCCACATCTTTAGTATATACAGCACTGGGACTCGCTTTCAATGTTGCCTGTAGTGCATCGTTCACTATACGGTTGCGCCAGCCGGGGTTGTCAATGGTTATACCTCTTGCCTTATCTTCCTCTGTCAGTTCGCTTGGAATAATATCCAGCAGCAGCACCTGTACGCCTATACCGGCAAAATGCGCCGCTATCCTGCTGCCCATTACTCCACTGCCGACTATTGCTACCTTTCTTATTGGCCTGTTCATATATCCTGCCTGTTTTAGCTACACAATTTAACGAAAATCACCCACTGTTGGAGGGGTTTGGAATATCTTAACAGGTAATACTTTTTTTAGTCCCCCAACGGAAATTGAAAAGTTTTTTCCAATACTTCTTTAGTGGGATTGGTGCTGATAAAATACTGCGTTTCCCTGTATCCGGCTCCGCGTGTAAAAAAACAAAACTGCTGAGGTATTCTTGCTTTTTACGTCAAACAACGTATATTTACGTTATGAAGCGTAAAAACACGGTATCACAATTAACAAAGGCAGAAGAAGAAATCATGCACATAATCTGGCAGATACAGCCCTGCCTGGTAAGAGATATAATAGACCGCCTGGGCGACCCGGAAATACCACATAGTACGGTTTCATCGGTAGTACGCATATTGGAACGTAAAGGCTTTCTTGACCATAAAGCATATGGCAAAACTTACGAGTACTTCCCCATCATATCGAAAGAAGAATATGCGCAACAGGGTGTGCAGAGCCTGGTTGAAAAATACTTTGGGGGCTCGCCTAAAAAATTAGTCAGTTTCCTGGTAAAGAATGAAGACATGGACCTGAAAGAGTTGAACGACCTGCTAAAAACTATTGATAACAATAAAAAGAAGTAGCTATGCTGCAATACATCATCAACTCTACAGCCATTTGGCTTACCGGTGTTATAATCTTCGACCTGTTCCTGCGCAAGGAGGCGATGCACGGGTACAACAGGTTGTATCTGCTCATAATCCTGCTGGCGGGTACCCTTGTTCCATTATGGTCGTGGGGGTACGACTCGGTTATCTACAGCAGCGCCACGGGCAGACCTATAGCGGAACAAACAGCTGCAATGCGCGACGCGATTGTATCAGGCTCTGAGCAGGAGTTGATGGGTTGGGAGCAATGGCTGCGGATAATATACTTGTCGGGTGTCGCTATATGCAGTTTGCTATTGTTGAAAGACATAATAATAATACTAAGGATGTACCAAAACGGCGTCAAATCGAAAGACGGAACCTGGACGATAATAGAAACAGGAAAAAGCATAAGCCCCTTTTCCGCTTTCAGGATGGTGTTCATCAGCAGCAAGGGGGATTATACCCGGGAAGAACTGGCTATGGTGCTGGCGCATGAAGAGCAGCATGGACACCTCTTACACTTTATAGATGTACTCACCCTCCGGTTGTTCCAGGTACTGTTTTGGTTTAACCCTCTGATATACATCTTGGAGAAACGCCTGCTGCTGGTGCATGAATACCAGGCAGATAAAGCAGTAGAAAACAACCCATCGGAGTACGGACGGTTCCTGGTAGAACAATCCGTGCTGAACGCAGCCCCTGTACTTGCCCATTCATTTATTCGTTCACCCTTAAAAAAACGCATACTTATGTTGACAAGAAAAACAACCACCCTCGCCAGGGGCAAGCAACTACTGATAGCACCTGTATTACTGCTGTCCCTGTTGTGCTTTACGAAAAACGCCTTCTCCGGAGAAGAACCACAGAAAGACGGAAATAAGATAACGTATAAGGGGAATGTGTTTGAAACACAAGCTTTTCCACCGGATACTATGCAGGTAATGGACCCTGCTACAGGAGAAATTAAGACAATAATCACTCGTAGAGATGTGCCTGACTTCATCAAAAAAATGAATGGTGAAGACATATATTATACCAGCCATCAGGATGCAACTTTAGAGATGCGCAATACTGAGAATAAAATTAAAATGGAGATTGGTGTAGCACTGAGCAGCTATGCTAAAAAGCTGGGAAAAGGCAATTATGTTTATGATCTGGATAATGTGGTAATCAATAAAAGCGGAGATGTGGTTTATTACGAGCTCAGGGGCGTTGAGCCGTATATGAACCGCTATGGACGGAACGCTGATGAAGCCGCCATACCAAATGACGTAAAGACCGAAATTGATAAAGCCATAGTCAAGACAGTGGAACAGACCAAGGCAGAGCAACTGATAATTGACGGAGAGCCCAAGATATATTCAATAAGGATACAGGACAATTTTACTGTACGTTAAGCCAAATGACGGAGAACGGTATAGTATAGAACTATCATTGCTTTTCCAGCCTCATTACAGTAACTTTATCCAAACACTACTGTAATGCCGGCAATACAAAATATTCATAAAAGGGTCGCTGCACTGGCAGCAACCCTTTTTCTATTTATGCCTTTCTGCGCGCCTGCACAAATAAGCACCCTCAACTATAAAGGCAATGTACTGGAAGTGAAAAATGCTGCCGATACAATAGAAATACTGGACCCGGTAACTACGGAGGTAATGACGGTAATAGAAAATCCTAACCCCATACCCCTCAAGCTCAATAACATGAACATTTATACTGTCAATGAGGTAGAACAACGCCCGTCTGTATCTGGTGATAAAATAAGAAGGTATATCATCCAACAGCTTAGCGAGCATTTTAAAAGGGACGGAGAATACAGGCTGATGCTGGACAATATTATCATCAGCGATAAGGGTAAGGTGGTATACCACAATTTTAATGGCGTAGAGAAAAAGATAGCTATTCAAACAGGACACTCAGACAACGGAAGTAACAGCGGGCCATCTGCTAACGGCATTAAAACTGCCAGGTGGAAAGAAACTGATAAAAATTTCAGCACTGCACTCTCCACGCAAATAGAGAAAGTATTGGATAAAGCTCCTGTGTACAAACCTGCGACCGTGTACAACCAGCCGGTACCCTGCCTGCTGGATACCAGGGAGTTGCAGCGCCCGTTCCTTGTAAAAGGTGGCGTGATACAATATTGATTACCTTAGTGCCAATATAATGATAGTCCATGCCGGGTAAAAAACTATACGGGTTGATCGGCTTTCCACTGGGGCATACTTTTTCGCCGGGCTACTTCAA
>DATCSV010000110.1:0-4095 GCA_036568285.1 Flavipsychrobacter sp.
TTTGTCCTGCTACTACAGTTCCGTAGAAGTCGAAGCGTGCATTGTCAAAATTACTGCTGAGGTAAGGTGCCATATCATTCACTACATGAAATTTCAAATAGTTCTTCCATACTTCTACAGGTGTGCTTTTCAGTTGTTTGCTCACCTCTGCCATAAACTTTGGCATGCCAACTATCACGCTGTCTTCACCTGTTACTTTCATGTCTGCCAGTATGGCATTCCAGTCCATACCCGGTGTTATTTTGTTTAGTCCGTCAATGCTGAACTTATTATATACTTTATAAGGGTCGCGCATTTCAGTACGGGTCAAAGATGCTGCTGCCAGTTTTTCTTCCAATGCATATATGTCCGCCGCCGTTTTGTTAGCCGTTGCTTCATCCATGCCCATCATACCCAAAGTCTTCACCAGATAGCTTTTGTACGCCTCACGTATTTTGGCAGAACGTTCGTCTTTGTTGAAGTAGTAGTCCCTGTCAGGCATACCCAATCCACCCTGGTACATCTGCACTATTTGTTGTGTTACATTTTTATCGTCGGGCGATATGTAGAAGCCGAATACCTGCGCCAGTCCCTGGGTGTGCAGCCTGGCTATTTCTTTCATCAGGCCATCCGCATTCCCGATATTGTCAATACGTGTTAACACGTCGCTAAGCGGTGACAGTCCCGCTTTATCTATCGCTACAGTATCCATCCCACTTTTGTAGAAGTCACCTACTTTTTGTTCTGCGCTTCCCCTCTCTGCTTTTGCGGCAGCAGCTTCATCCAGCAATTCATGTAGCTTATTCCGGTTGTTATCAATCAGCATATCGAAGCTGCCCCAACGCACTTCAGACTCTGGTATAGTATTGTTCTTGAGCCATCCTCCATTTGCATACAGGAAGAAGTTTTCACCCGGGCTAACGGTGGTATCCATATTAGCGGGGTCAATGAATTTGAAAGCAGTTTTATCCTCTTGCTTTTTTTGTTGGCATGCGGTCAATGCAATGATAGCAATACCCGTCAGTAATCCGACTTTGAAGTTCATCGTAATTATTATTTTAGAAATGCAAATGTAATGAATAACCTACATCTATTGTGGTAATTGATTATGTGTGAAAGGGTGAAAAAGCGGGGGATAGTTTGTCAGGCAATCTGTTGTTTTTGCCTCCGTACACGTTTTACCTCGTATATGCCAGGGAACAAATATTTTTTTCGAGTGCCTACTTCCTTGCACTTGCTGCGGGTGCGCAGTTGCTCCAGCTTTTCAAATATGCGACCATCTTCTATCTGGAACCAATGACCGGGCTCGAGGTCGCACACTAGCATATGGCCTGGCTTACGTATGTCGTAATTATAAAGAGCTTTGTATAGATCGTGGTCGGAGCAGGTGCTGGCACTGGGATTATGCATGTACTTTATCAGTGCACGTTCAATATCGGCAGGAAAAATTTTCTTACCGATAAATGGCATCAGCATATGACGGAACTGCGTTTTCCATTCTACACCATGCGCAGCAGCTTTTCTATCAAAGTGTGCATGTGTAACCATATGCGCCATCTCATGCACTAGTGTGATGAGGAAGTTGTACATGTTCAGGTTTACATTGACGGTAATGCGATGATAAGGGTGCTGTGGTGTTGGTTCGCGGTAATCACCTAAAACCGTTTTGCGTTCGCGTGTCAGTGTAAGGTGGATCGTATACTTCTTGAAGTATGGGGCTACTATCTGAAACGTATCAGGCGGCAGGAACTGCTGTAGTTGAAATAGCGGTGTTTCTTTTTTGCTCATCTATTTTGTTCCCCGGGCTAATCGTGATAACAACCAAGTTTCAACAGCAGAATACACTGCATAAATTCCAAACAGTATAAACAGTGACGGCTTATGCACGTCAGGTTTTTTCACCAGCGCATAAGTCACTATGGCAATCATACAAACAAATAGCTTCAGGAAAGAAGAAGCATACACACCTCTCACGAATGCATCGGGTTTGCTGTGCATTTGTTTGGTAACCAGGAAAAATGTGATGAGTGATAAAACGATCATTATGACATTGCCCGACATCAGCACCGTGAAATCATATTGCGGTGCAATGGTTCTGAGCCAGTAAAATACAATGGCCAGAACGATGAACAATGAAATAACAGATGCCAAAAACACTCTCTTCATTTTTTCGGTTTATCCAGCTCTTTGATCAGCTTCCACAAGGAATAGACTACAGCTGCGAAAGGCAATATTATGATGAATAAAGGAAAATTCCATCCGGTTTTTTTATCAATGAACCAGCCCAGCCAGGTGGCTGCTGCAAGGGCACCCATCAGTGATCCTGCCAAGCCCGCATACCGCATCATATTATTATTCCCGTCATTCATAAGGGATAGTTGTATTGGAATAAATTTCTATTTGTCGGGCTGTTTCCCTGACTTTTCTTTGTCTTTTTTTACGCTCCTGGCCGCCTGCTTCATCAGTTCCCCCGAAGCCGGCAGCAGGCTGTTAATCTCTTCCTGCCGGGTCTTTTTCAGGTCGAGCATGGTGGTGTCCAGCGGGGTTTTCATATTGCCTGTTATAACATTACGCAGATTCTCCTGGTATTTTTCCTGCGCTGCCACCAGGTCGGAGAGGGAGTCCACATTTTGCTTCAGTTTTACTACTTCCAGGCGGGTTTTACCACCCGCATATCCCGGAATATAGTACTTGACAGGCGTAAGAACGACGATGGCTACAGTGGCCATTGCCACCAGCACAAATAGGGTGCTGATGATAATGTACAACTTGCGCATGGTAAGCCTGAAGGATACAACTTCTTCCAACGATTCATCATCTATGAATACGACCCGGTAGTTGTCATTCAGCCTTTTGAGTAAGTCTCTTTTGCGCCTTGGTTTTTCGTCCATTATCCTGCAATTTACATTTTTAGGGGTACACCTTATATAAGCCGGTTCTCTTTTATACATAGGTTAACAAACCGAGCAGCAGCATTTAAACAATGAAAAAAGCCGCGGCCTACGCCTGCTGCAAGGGTTTTTTGTAACTTACATGCTCTTTTTAAGTAAAAGAAACCAGCTACATGGCAAGTTTAATAAGGAAGGAAGACGCACTTGAATATCACGCGAAAGGCAGGCCGGGGAAGGTGGAAGTGGTTCCCACAAAGGAAACAAAAACCCAACGCGACCTTGCCCTGGCTTATTCGCCGGGAGTGGCGGAGCCGTGCAAAGACATACATGAGAACCCGGATGATGTATATAAATATACCGCCAAGGGCAACCTGGTGGCTGTTATCAGCAATGGCACAGCGGTATTAGGGCTGGGCAACATTGGCCCGCTGGCATCCAAACCAGTCATGGAGGGTAAGGGCGTATTGTTTAAGATATTTGCAGATATAGATGTGTTTGATATAGAGCTGGATGCGCTGGATGTAGATGGTTTTTGCAAGGTAGTGAAGGCACTGGAGCCTACTTTTGGAGGAGTGAACCTGGAAGATATCAAGGCCCCTGAATGCTTTGAAATAGAGAAACGGCTGAAAAAGGAAATGCATATACCCATTATGCACGACGACCAGCACGGCACGGCTATTATATCGGGGGCGGCTTTGCTGAATGCGGTGGAACTGGTAGGAAAAGACATCGCTAAGGTGAAGTTTGTTGTCAGCGGGGCAGGTGCCTCTGCTATATCTTGTTGCAAGATATACCTGGCACTCGGCGCGGACGTGAAAAATATATACATGTTTGACAGCAAAGGGTTGATCACTACATTGAGGGAAGACCTGGACGAGTACAAACAACAATTCGCCCAGGCTGGGAAGGATGTATCTCTTGAAGATGCATTGCGAGGCGCAGATGTGTTTATTGGCCTGTCTAAGGGCAACCTGCTGACCAAAGAAATGATAAAAGGGATGGGCGAAAAACCTATCATTTTTGCTTTGGCGAACCCCGACCCCGAAATAGCTTATGAGGACGCTATGGACGCGCGCCCGGATGCGATAATGGCTACCGGCAGAAGCGACTACCCTAACCAGGTAAATAACGTGCTTGGCTTCCCCTACATATTTCGGGGGGCACTGGACGTACGTGCTACTGCCATAAATGAAGAAATGAAGCTGGCGGCTGTTAAGGCGCTGGC
>DATCSV010000111.1:0-4858 GCA_036568285.1 Flavipsychrobacter sp.
ACAGCCTTTTTATTCTTTAATACATCGGACACTACAGCCGGTGACCGGTTAGGGTCCTTAGCTCCCTTTATATCGAATTCTATGTTATGAGTTATCCAGTTGAACACCAGATTGGCTTTCATGGAATCGCTATACACGCCATCGCAGAGGTATATTGCCAGGTCGCGGGCATTGCCGGATACTTTTGCCGGGGCGGTAAAACCGTTAGTTGTATCAATATGGGCAGACACCGAAAGCGAAACGCATATCAACAGCAGGGTAGAAAAAATAGCTCTCATATAAAAACAGAACTAATTTAGGCAAAGAACCCCCATCCTGCAAATCAATAATAATTAATCATAGTTGGTTAACTTTAAGCCTGCAAAAACGACTACATTGGATACAGCACAGAACTTTGAAACGCTATTCGAACGCAATCTCGTAAAAGAAATATACGATACTGCCAAACCGATGACTGCAAAAGCCGGTGAAACCATACTTGACTATGGACAAACCATCCGGCAAATACCAATCATCACCAAAGGCTCAGTGAAGGTGTTGAGGCAGGACGACGAAGGCAAAGAACTGTTGCTGTATTATGTCAACGCCAACGAAAGCTGCGCCATGACCTTTACCTGCTGTATGGAGCATAGCCTAAGCGAAATAAAAGCAGTGGCTGAGGATGATGTAGAGTTCCTGGCAGTGCCGGTGACCGTGATGGATAGCTGGCTTGTCAAGTATCCAAGCTGGAAGAACTTTGTGATGCGTACTATAAGAATACGCTTCAATGAACTGCTGAACACCATAGATAGTATCGCTTTTCAAAACCTGGATGAGCGCCTGATAGCCTACCTGAAAGAGAAGAGCAAAGCAACAGGTTCTACCCTGCTCAACCTGTCGCACCAGGAAATAGCCAATGAACTGGCCAGCAGCAGGGTTGTTATCTCCCGCCTGCTGAAGAAACTTGAAAATGACAAAAAGCTCATCCTCTACCGAAACCAGATAAAGCTGCTCAAGGAAATGTAACCTAAGTTACTATCTGCCCGCCCGTACTATTCTACTTTTGTATCTGCTTATCAACTACAGGTATATGAAACCTAATATGGGTACTACAGACCGTATAATCAAAGTGCTTGTCGCAATGGCCTTGGCTATACTCCTGCTTATAGCGAACATAAACAGTACTGCCGTCGTGGCACTTGCTATAGTTGCGGTTGTGTTGCTAAGTACAGGTTTTATGGGTTATTGCCCGTTATACAAATTGATCAAAGTGAATACAAAAAAATAAAGTCAAACAAAACAAACAAACATTATGAGTATCAAAGAAATCATCAAACAAAATGAAACTGTAGTGGTGGATGTACGTACACCTGAAGAGTTTGCCGGTGGCAATGTTGCCAACTCTATTAACATCCCACTGCAGGAACTACCGGCGCGCGCACATGAACTGGGCCAGGTAAACGGAAACATTGTACTATGTTGTGCCAGTGGCGGACGTAGCAGCATTGCCACGCAAATGCTCCAGGGGCAGGGTTTCAGAAACGTGTATAACGGCGGCGGATGGATGGATGTTAACTACTATAAAAACAATTAAAACATGATAGGATTAATAAAAAAGCTATTCAGCAGTGCTCCTGCTACGGATTATGCAGCCCTGGTTAAAAGCGGCGCGCAAATAATCGATGTCCGTACGCCACAGGAGTTTGCCGGAGGCAATGTGAAAGGCAGTATCAATATTCCGCTAAACCAGTTGCAGGCCAACCTGAAAAAGATAAAAAAGGACAAACCTGTAATTACCTGTTGTGCATCCGGTATGCGTAGCTCATCTGCAAGGGGAATATTGAAATCGAACGGATATACAGAAGTGTACAATGGCGGCGGCTGGAGCAGCCTGCAAAGCAAATTAAGATAAAACAAACAAAATGAAAGACAGGATATTGAAAGGCTGGAATTTCAGGCGGGTATTATATATCGCGATGGGAGCATTTATTATAGGCCAGGCAATACTAACCCAGCAATATTTCATTGTGCTGTTCGGACTCTATTTTGCCTCAATGGGCATTTTCAACTTTGGTTGTGCGTCAGGGGTATGTGTTTACGTACCCCCGCCGCGCCCGAAGGAAACCGCACCCAAAGCAGACCTACTGCCTGAGGATAGTAAAGGGTAAGGCGCGATACTCACCATCCAGCAATATCCACATAAGATATACACCACCTGATACCGCGGGGAGCACCACCTGGTGTTTGAAGCGTTTCTTATCGGTATTCACATCAACACGGTATATCTTCTGGCCTACTGAGTTTACGATGAGCATTTTTATCTCCTGCTCGTGATAGCCCTTGCCCTCAATAAAAAATACACCATTATTAGGGTTGGGATAAAGACGTAAATACTGGCTGTCTGTTTCAGACACCCTCACGATAGTAATATCGCCGCTGAGACAACCATCGTACCAGGCCCGTACGCTGTAGCTGCCAGCGGCTTCAAGTGTCACAGGATCTATCACGGGGTTTTGCTCTATCGAATAAAATCCTGCAGGGCCTGTCCAGAAGAAAGAATCGAGCAATACATCAGATGTCATGCTGAGCTTCAAAGGATTACCTGTCCATATCGGACTATTGTTTGTTATTTCAATTTTTGGTTTGGGCTTTACTACTACATCTGCTGCAGCATAAGTAACGCAGCCCTGGTTGCTTACCGCTATCCGGTATTTACCGGAATGTTGTAAGCCTAACGAATCCCTGCCAGCGGACTTTCCCGAGGCTGTAAAATGACCGGGGCCCTCCCATGAGTAGGTAAGCAGAGAGTTTCCCGTAGATGTGCCACTTTGCAGTATCAACCTATCGCCTTCGCATACCGGGCTGTTACTATTAGCATATACATCTGCAGGATAGTCTATAACAACAAGGTTGGCTGTATCACTCCGCTTGTGGGCGCACATACCCGGAATACTATCTGTTACTGTTACATAATACCTGGTAGTTACACGCGGGTCTACAGTAGCGGTAGGTTGATTGACTCCGGAGAGAACTGCATTTGCCGGGCCCCATTTAAATGTAGGATTACTATTGACATGGATAAGCCTGATGGCCCATTCAACAGGCTCATTGCCCCCGCATATAAAACTATCGACCAGGTCTATTTGTAAAGGTGGTAATATTTCTACCACGCCGTAAACAGTATCCCTGGTTACGCACAATTTATTATTTATGGCAATGAGGCGAACTGTATGTTTACCGCCATTTATATAGATATGTGCGGGGTGCTGATCGTACGCGGTAGCACCATCGCCGAAATCCCAGGTATAACCTGCGCCCCGAGGTGTATTATTGGTAAACTGAACCGGTTTGTCAGCACAAGCTATTGCCTTATCAATTGAAAAAGCCGCGCCGGGGCCTGTAGTGTCTATCACCAACAGACTCGTTGCCGTATCGGTTTTATTACAAAAATCGGGATTGTACGACACCAGCCGGACAGTGTACGTGCCGGCAGCTGCATAAACGTGCTGGCCATGCAAGGTATTGGAGGTGGTGCCATCGCCATAATCCCAAAGTGTGGATACCGCATTCTTTGAAGTATTGTAGAACTGAACCGTGCTGCCTATACAAGATGTATCCACACATGCGAAAGCGCTATAGATCATATTCGTATCAACATACACAGTGTCCAGCAGGCTGTCTACTACCCTGCAGGAATAATAGTTGTAAGCCTCCAGTTTCACGACATAGTACCCCGGAGTATCATAACTATGTACCGGGTTCTTAGCATGACTGGTGTCACCATCGCCAAAGTGCCATATGTAGCTGTATGCATTCCTGGATTGGTTGTAGAAATACACATCTGTTTTGGCACATAAAGTATCGGGTATATACGCCCGGGCTAACGGCTTTGCCGGCAATACTTCCATATCAAATTTTGCGCTGAGATGGTCGTAATTGTGCACGCCACTAATGCTAACCGGGCAGAAACTACCACTAGTACCTGGCAGCGACGCCTTTGAGTCTTTATTGCAAGTAGAAAGCCAGATGGTGCCATTGGTATCAATTACACTCCACCCGTGAGCATGCCCACCTTTTACGGTGTCGTTCGGCACGCCATAAAAAGTCGCATATATCATCGTATCCATTGCGGCACTCAGGTGAAAGAAATAATACGCCGCCGGAGCCGACTGATAAGCATTAGATGTTACCGGCAGTGCCTTTATCTCCTTCAGTAACACAGAACCCACTACGTCTCCACAAATATTAGTGAAGCCTGTAACGCCGGGATAATTTTGGCCAACAACCTTCGTTCGCCTGATCATTGAATCCAGCCCGGGTGTTAACTTTGCAATAAATATTTTGCCTGCTGACTCGTAATACACGCCGGGGCTTACGGTAAGTGCAGTATCATTGTTGCCGCAGACAAAGACATTTCCGTTGTCATCAAGGCCAAGCTTCAACGCACTTTCTGTATTAGCCCCCAACCGGGTAGAAGCAACCAGGAATTTACCATTTGCACTTAATATGCTTACAAAAGCATTACCTGTGTCAGAATATGCATTATTGCTCAACGGGAAATTGTCACTCCTCGTTCTGCCGCACACTACCAGTTGATTACCTTGTAGCTTGCAATCGTAGATGCAATCAATATGATTTCCTCCCAGGTACGAGCCATATAGCAAGGATGAACACGAACGCGAGAATTTGAATATACACCCGTCGTATGTAGACCCGGGGTTGGATTGGTAAGCAGTTGAGGATAATTGCAGGTCTTTTGATTGAGTAGACGAGGCTATGAAAACATTGCCCTGGGCATCTGCACAAAGTCCTATCTTATTTTCATCGTTATCATGAAATGCATAGGGTGATTTTCCTTCCGCACCACTGCCCCCCACAT
>DATCSV010000112.1:0-9318 GCA_036568285.1 Flavipsychrobacter sp.
CGACAAGAAAATTAAAATTTATCCAAATCCGGTTTCCGGTATTTTGCATATAGAGGGTGTTTGGGCAGGTGCAATTATTGAACTGGTGGATATACTTGGCAGAAGGCGCACAGGTTCTTCCCCCTATCCCCCTCAAGGGGAGACGCATATAGTGGATGTGAGTACCCTTGTTCCCGGTGTGTATATGGTGCGGGTGAATGGTGTTGTTGTGGGACGGGTGGTGAAGGAGTAGTGTT
Organism: Flavipsychrobacter sp.; assembly: GCA_036568285.1. Lineage (GTDB taxonomy): Bacteria > Bacteroidota > Bacteroidia > Chitinophagales > Chitinophagaceae > UBA5543. The sequence continues at coordinate 237 of DATCSV010000112.1, forward strand.
TTAAACTATGATTTGATTCAATTCTCAATCATACATCGCCAATCATAAATCATCAATATTACACCAGCCTGTAATTCCTATAACTCATTTTGATCCCCAGCTTTTTTTCGGCGAAGGCTTTGAAACGTTCTTTGACGGATATACGGTTGGAGGAGATGTCGTAATCAAATTTCCAGTTGCTGTTGCGGATGCGCTCCTGCATTACGGCCGGGTGTGTGCCGGTGAACTTCTGCACAGCATCTATATGGGCAGCATAGTCGAAGGCTTCAGCTTTAGCCACGTTCTTCTCCACCCAGGCGTCGTCGTGCCACAGTTTATGAAATATCTCTTGTTTTCGCTGCATGGCACGCGGGTCTTTCACCCATCCGTAATGATATACATAGGCATCCAGCAATTTTACGTTCAGCTTCTCGTCATCGCCTTTGCGGAAACCCTGCGCATCGCGGTAGGAATAAATACGCTTATCGTTGCGCACAACACGTATCTCGTGCGGGTACCAGCGCGATGAAGTGCCCACATAATCGTAAGAGCCATAAAAATGCAGGTATTTGAATAGCAGGCCGTCCACACGCTTATCATCCTTCCAGCGCAGCATACCTTCTCTTATGGTGTCCAGGTATTGCTCATGCACTATTTCGTCGCCCTGTATATAGAAGCACCAGTCCGCATCATCGCCTATAGCGCGGAAGGCCTTATTGGTTTCTTCGGCCAATACCCTGCCACCGGTGCGCAGGCTATCGTCCCATTCGGTTTCTATTATCCTGATCTTTGCCGGGTCAATGCTTTGTATCATTTCGAGTGTGCCATCTTCCGACTTGCCTACGGCTATCACAAAATCATCACAGACAGGCAATATGGAACGTATGGCTTCCACTATGGGATAGTCATACTTAATGGCATTCCTGATAAAGGTGAAACCCGTTACTTTCATTGGGGGCAAATGTACTAAAGCTATTCGGTAGCCAACAGCCTGAGCAGATTTTGTACCTGTTTTACATTCTCTTTATGATAGATGCTCTTCAGCAGGCCTTCCTGCTCCCTGGCAGTGACGTGGAAGTTAAGTGGTGCCGATTTCTTGCCCTCTTCGGGTATATATTCCAGGGTTACATATTCCAGGTTGTCGCCCATGTATTCTTCCAGGTAATCCTTGGTGTAACCCTGGCTGTAGGACTGAAAGGGTTCCCATTTGTTTTGTATGGCAAAGAGGGGGTCGTAGATCATTTTGCCCAGGGTATTCATTTCAGACGGTGGGAATACCTCGTAGGAGCGTGTATCGCGTACCTGCAATACAATTACCTTACCCGTGTTTTGCTTCATCCAGCTTCGGAAAGTATGTACATAGCGGCTGGTCAGTTCCATGCCGAAATTGTCGCGCAGGCCCGCATCCATTATATTGATATTAGGCTCTGACGGTAGCTTTACCACAGGCAACACATAGGGAAAGGTAGACGTCATGCGCAGCGCAGTTGTCAGGCGCAGGTTGTAGGGATCGTTGTTGCTGAAAAAAGTAGCGAAGTCCACACCATCAATGGCAGGATATGTTTCATTATTGATGGCATATTCTGACTGGGTGAGGTAAGCCAATGGCTGCGTTGAAATCATCAATCTCCTGCCATCATTTATAATAGTACCATTAATGATGGCCATAGGTACCAGGCCCTCCTCCTCCTTCTGCTTATAATCCCCTATACGCCCGTCCAGTACGCCCTCTGTATTGCGTATCATCTCCTGCTCCATGGCATAGCCACGGTCTTTGGTATAAGAATAACCGGCCAGCGATATTTTGTTGAACGGCGATATCAGGTCGACACTGGCCAGGGAGAATACTATGGAATTCAGCAGGTCTTTGGCAATATTCTTCTGGTACTCGGGGCTGTAGGGATTGTCAATTTTTCCCTCACGATGCAGATCGTGCAGGCTACGCCAATAGGCCGCGCCCAGCATGCCCCCGGATGCCCCGGTGAACATGACCGTATGCTTAAACAGCTTGCCTCCCGACAGGCTATCCGCGTACTGCAATGCACGGAAGGTCCAGAAAGCTGCGCGTGAGCCACCACCGCTTACAGATACGATCACCAACGGAGGCTTTCCGCTACTGTCCGCTACCTGTGTACGCCAGTTATCGAGGCGGTGCCGCTCCGCCTCCCTGTCCATAAAAAAGCGTTCTTTATTGAACACACTGCGCAATGCATTGTAGCTATACACCGGCTGTTCGGCTTTATAATCCATACCGTAGGCTATGCTGCGCAGGTCTACTATACGCTCCCTGACCAACACACCCAGTATGGTGATAATAATAACCCAGCCCAATATCTCCCAGCTGCGCAGGAAGTATTTCATGGAGCCTACCATGCCCATGATCACTGAAAACAGGAGGAGAAAACTGACAGCAGCGGGCACCCTTAGGGTAGGCTCTTCGCTAAAAAGGCCCAGCAGTAGTAATACTAATATGGCAAATAAGGTAGCGGTAGTAGCATTGCGGCTGTGTTTGCGCATCACGGTATTGAGCAGGCGCGGATGATAACTTTCTACATCCGAGAATTTTTTTATCCTGAGCCGACCTGTAAGAAAGGTATCCGCCTTCAGCAGGTCCATTTCAATATCCAGGCTGTCATAAGGGATGATGTTGCGGATGAGGGCAGGATTGGCTATACGGCCTATCACCGTCTTCAGCAGGTCGCGCCCTATCCTGAAAAAATAGGCGAAGGACAGCAATATGACCAATACAAAACCAAGGTAGAACCCCGCCTGTATGCGAAGCACCTGCATTATACCGGCATGCTCGTGAAACAGTTGGAACCGGATACTGCTGACGGTATAAAATATGAGAAACAGCAGTGGCAGCAGCGAGTTGTTGAGACAATACTTGATAAAGGCGTAGCGCACGGCACCAATAAATGGAATGCGCGTATGGTTGATAATAAACGTAGTAATGTGCCATGCCATTACAAACACCGCCATGGCACCACCCAGCAGGAACATACTGCGGAAATTATTTTCTCCCAGGTACTCAGGCGCCAGAAACAATGTAGCCGCGCCGAATATGGCTGCAAAGTCGCCCGTGATGACAAATACAAGTAAAATCCAGAAGAGGAGAAACAACTGATACTTACGAAAATGGAGCAGGAATAGTTGCACCGGCAAAAAACGAAATACGTCTGTAAATATCTTGCGCGCGCGGTTTTGCATTGTGTAATTAAGTTACGGGATTTTTTTTGATTATGATGTGAGGTACATCTTAAATGCGTATAAATTGCTAATATTACCCTTCTAAATAAAACATCTACATATGAAAAAGACCACAACCACCCTTGTACTGTCAATACTGCTCAGTATGGCTTTTGTATCCTGCAAGAAAGAATACAAGTGTACATGTGATATTGACATGAGCATACCTATGTTCGGGCAGTTCAGCACATCTACAACGGAGAACCTGGGCAAGCAGACCAAGAAGAATGCCAAAGCAGCCTGCGACCAGGCAGAGACCGAATTGCAGAAAGAACTGAATGGAGCCGGTACCGCATCGTGCGAAATAAGCAAGATATAAACCAAAGAGACGAAGGGTGCGTGCACTGCACTCTTCGTTTCTTCAGCTATAGTACAAATAGTTAAATAAGTCACTCCGCCCCCATACGGGGGATAATATAGTCAGTCTTTTAATGTAGGTTTGTAGCTACTGAGTACTGAAGAATGCGCATATACGTTGTTGTCTTATATATAATTCTGCTTTTCATTCCGGGCATCTTATTGGCCCAAAAAGAAGAAAAAGAAAAAAATCCCCGCATACTGATATTGCTGGATGGCTCGTCAAGCATGCTGCACGAATGGACGGCGGATAATATACGATTTGAAGCAGCGGCAAAAATAATAGACCGGCTGATGGACAGCGTGTATTCTGTAAACGACAAAGTAGAATTTGCCCTGCGCGTTTATGGCCACCAATTCCCCACGTCTGCCAACAACTGCTTCGACAGTAAGCTGGAGGTAATGTTCAGCAGGGACAACTATACCCAGATGCAGCTAAGGCTGGCTGCCCTGCAGCCGTTGGGTATATCACCCATAGCCTACTCGATAGAGAAAGCCGCGGAACAGGATATGCAAAACCTGCGCGACAATAAATACAGCCTGATACTGATAACCGATGGTGGCGAAAGCTGCGAAGGTGATATATGTAAAGTGGTAGAAGAGTTGCTGCGGAAGAAAATTGATTTCAAACCCTACATCCTGAGCCTGGTAGACTACGCGCCCCTGCGCAAACAATATGAATGTATGGGTGAGTACCTGCTGGTAACCACACCTGATGAGATAGAGCCCGTTGTAGGAAAAATAGTGGATGCCTACAGGAACAGTTTTATTCAACCCATTACGGTATCGAAAGCTATAGAAACAGCCAGGAAGGCACCCAGTGTATTGAAGGTGACCACACCGGAATTTAAGGTAGTGGTACCCGAGGCGGAACCAGAGCCGGAACCCAAAAAAGTAGTGGTCACTCAACCTGAACCCGTACGCGCGGCACCTGCTCCAACGCCGCCTGTGCAACCCGCGCCCCGCCAACCAGAACCTGAACCGGCAAAGCCGTCGAAGATAGTAGTAGGTGAAATAACACCTAAAAGCAAAGAAAATGTTGTTGTGCTAACGACTACCAGGAAGAGGACATTGCCTGTCACTTATTTTTCAAGAGCAGTATTCAATAGCGTGAAAGTGCCGGCACTGGTAATAAGTGTACCGGCTCCCGAGCCTGAACGCCCCAAAGAGCCGGTATATAAGCCAATGGCACCCGCGCCGGCATCTACAACTCCTGTGGCCAGGTCACCGCTTAACACTCCTAAAACGACTGAATTTAAAACAAGTCGTGAAGAAACAGGTGAGACGACCCTGGTGATAAACTTCACTAATGGCAAGGGCAGGTATTACCAGACTGCGCCTGAAGTGGTGCTGCGCGATATGAGGACCAATGAACCTGTGCATCAGTTTTACAGGGACGTAGATGTATATGGCAAGCCCCGCCCACAAAAAAATGTACCGCCCGGAACATACAATCTTACTATAACGGGAAAAGATGGTATGGTATGGCAGGCAGTTGAGGTCCGCTCCAACAACAAGAATGAATTAGACCTGATCGTTTCTAATGGCGCATTGGCATTTACATACCCCTCTAATCCACAAAGACCGGTAAAAGAATTTGCCGCCCGGGTAAGTATGGCGCTGAAAAGAAACACAGTAATAAAACAACTGTGTACCGAAATATTACCCTATGAACCTGAAAACTACCATATAGAAATAAATACCAACCCCAGGACTGTAAGGAATACGGATCTGGATTTCGGCGTGACAGTATATGTGGGACTTGACGAACCCGGCCAGATCAAAGTGTATAATCCCAATAAGTACAAATCAGAATTCCATTATCAGCACGGTGACCGTTATGAAAGGTTTCAACCCCTGGATGTAAAGGGCAATGCCACCGAATTTGAATTCCTGATACAGCCGGGCAGGTATAAGCTGTTTTATATAGCCGACCCGCTGGTGCCCAATCCCAAGCCGAAGATGAAAGAGTTCATCATCAAGAGCAATACCATTACAGAATTAACTTTGGATTGATACTATGCTTAGTTTCAAAACCATCACGCCTGCCGATAGGGAGTACACCGATGTCTTTAACCTTAGGGAAGAAATACTGCGCAAGCCGCTAGGCCTCTCGCTGCACAACGAGGACCTGGGCAACGAAGTGAATGATTATATATTAGTAGCAGAGGCGGATGATACGATAGTAGCCTGCCTCATACTGACCCCGCACCATGAGCAAATGGTGCAACTGAGGCAGATGGCAGTAGCGGAAAACATGCAGGGTAAAAACATTGGCAGGCAACTGGTGGAATATGCCGAACAATTTGCATGGGGCAAGGGTTATATACAGGTAATGCTGCATGCGCGTATGGTGGCTAAAGGCTTTTACGAAAAGCTGGGCTACAGACAGCAGGGCGGTATATTTACAGAAGTGAATATCCCTCACGTGGAAATGGTAAAAGATAAGCCTTGAAACACTGTGGTAAAAAGAATGAAGCTATCCGGGCACAACTCTTTGCCGGCAGTAATACGCTGCCGCCTGAATGGGATAGCCTGGTACCACAAGGGCACTTCTTACAAAGTCAACACCTCAAAGTAGCCGAACAGTCTTCTTTACCTGATATAAGCTTTTCTTATGCGCTTGTATATCGCAACGACATACCTGTACTTGCAGCGGGCTTCCAGTTGCTGCAACTCAACGCAAAACATGTGAACCATGACATGGTGGAGTCGTGGAAGTATATTGCCTGGCAGTTGTATACCGGTATCGCCAGGCCGAAACTCTTAGTGAGCGGGCATTTGTTCAGGCACGATGTAAATTCCGTTTATTGCGATGGAGGTTTATCGGGTTACGATATCTATACTTTTTACAAACTGGCCATTGACGAAGCCACGCGTACTAATTGCGCAGCTGCAGTACTGATAAAAGATATGCCTGTACGGCTGGATAAATACTTCTGTAATTACGAGCCACAATACATGATGCTGCGCAATGATATATCTATGGAGATGGATATACCTGCCTCATGGCATACAATGGCTGACTACGAGCATGCATTGAAGCATAAATACGCCCAACGCTACAGGAAGATAAGAGAGCGTTGGCACGAGCTGGAGATAAAGGAATTGAACACACAGCAGGTAGTGGACAATAAAAACAACCTATACGCACTGTACCAACAGGTTACCGACCACCAGCAGGTACGTATCGGTTTACTTAGCCCCGAATTTATACCTAAACTAAAACAGCATGATGAGCGGCTGAAGGTATGGGGGATATACGAAGGCGAGCGGCTTGTTGGTTTCTTCAGCGCGTGGGTGTATGCTGATGCCTTTGATATGTTTTATATTGGCTTCGATTACGAGAAGAACAAAGAATTCAGCCTGTACTTCAATATATTGTTCTTTGCCATTGAGCAGGCCATACACTACCGGAAACCGAAACTGATTCTCGGCCGTACCGCGCTGGATGCTAAAGCCCGCCTTGGGTGCAAGCCGCGCTATTTGTCTACATTCCTGTATATTAAAAACAGCATGGTGCGCAACCGCATCATGCAGGCGCAGAATAACACAACCGCTAACGAAGGTGCATGGGAAAACAGGCACCCGTTCAAAAAAACGAATTAATGTGCCGCCAGCCAGTTGGCACCTATGCCTGCTTCAGCATTTACGGGCACCTCATAAGGTAATGACATGGCACTTTCCATACTGCTGACCACCAGTTGCTTCATTTCTTGCACTTCATTTTCCGGCACGTCAAATACCAGTTCATCATGCACCTGTAGAATCATTTTTGACTTCAGCGTGGTCTTCTTCATCTCGTTGTACACCCTTATCATGGCCAACTTTATCATGTCAGCGGCAGTGCCCTGTATAGGGGAATTGATAGCGTTGCGCTCGGCAAAACCACGTACTGTCTGGTTGGCCGAATTGATGTCTGCCAGGTAGCGTTTGCGGCCTTTCAGCGTTTGCACATAGCCATGCTCACGAGCGAAGTTGATGGTGTCATCCATATACCGCTTGATGCCGGGGTATTGTTTGAAATAGTTGTCTATTATCTCCTTTGCTTCTGTGCGGCCAATGCCGAGAGAGCCGGCCAGGCCGAAAGCCGTTTGCCCGTATATGATACCGAAGTTGACAGCCTTGGCAGCACGGCGCATTTCTTTGGTTACTTCATTTTCATCCACACCGTATACACGGGCTGCTGTAGCGGTGTGTATATCCTTATTGTCTTTAAATGCCTGTATCATCGCCTCATCTTTGCTGATGGCAGCCACAATACGCAACTCTATCTGCGAGTAGTCGGCAGACAGCAACACCCAGCCACTCTCGCGGGGGATGAATGCCTTCCTTATTTCCCTGCCGCGGTCGGTACGTATGGGTATATTCTGCAGGTTGGGGTTGATGCTGCTGAGTCTGCCCGTCACTGCTACCGACTGGTTGAAGTTCGTGTGCACCCTGCCTGTACGTGGGTTAATCATAGTAGGGAGTGCGTCTACATAAGTACTTTTCAGTTTACTCAATTCGCGGAAGACAAGTATGTTATCTACTATCGCATGTTTGCCCTGTAGCTTTTGCAGTACATCTTCACCCGTGGCATACTGTCCGGTTTTGGTTTTCTTAGCCTTGTCGTCCAGTTTCAGTTTGTCGAACAATACCTCGCCTAACTGTTTTGGTGATGCCAGGTTGAAAGCTATACCCGCCTGTTGGTACACACTTTCTTCCGCAGCTTTTATATCCCGCTCCAGTTCTTTCGAGTAGTCTTTCAAAAAGTTAATATCTATACCCACTCCTTCGTATTCCATATCCAGCAGTACCGGCACCAGTGGATTTTCCACTTCTGCAAATATGGGACGCACCTCGTTTTTATCCAGCAGGGGGTCCAGGGCATGCTTCAGCTGAAAGGTCACATCTGCATCTTCTGCAGCGTATTCTTTTACATCTTCCAGCGGCACATCTTTCATGTTCCCCTGGTTCTTCCCTTTTTTGCCTATCAGTGTCTCTATAGATATCGGTTCATAATTCAGGTATTTACCACTCATGGCATCCATGTTGTGCTTGCCCTCGGGCTCTATCACATAATGCGCCAGCATGGTATCATATATTCTGCCTTTCAGTTCGATACCGTACCATTTGAACATCAGCAGGTCGTACTTGGTATTCTGTCCTATCCAGGTAATATCCGGTTTATCAAACGCCGGCTTGAATATCTGCAGGAATTGCTGCACAGCCTCTTTGCCTTCGGGCATGGCTACGTAATATGCTTTGCCTTTTTCCCAGCATACACTCATACCCAATATATCCGCCATGTTAGCGTCTATATTGGTGGTTTCAGTATCAAAGGCAATTTCTTGCTGTTGCAGCATTTCGTCTAACAGCTTTTGGGCTGCAGCTTCATCCTGCACCAGTATATATTCGTGCGGCGTAGTGGCGGCTGTAGCCAGGTCGAATGATGTGGCAGCAGCCACAGTCTCCTCAACTACCGTCACTTCAGCATACAATGTAGCAGCCTTGG
>DATCSV010000113.1:0-5092 GCA_036568285.1 Flavipsychrobacter sp.
CCTGTATAAGCAGACCTTGTAATTTGCCATTTCATAGACAGGGTTGTTTTCAGTATAGGGACTACGAATATACGATAATAAGCAATATAATTGTTCACACCGCAAAAACTCATAACGGGCAAACTATTTGTATGCTGCTGCTGTTTATAAATAATTCCACAACAGGGAATTTCATGGCAGAAAGGGACTATACAGGCATTATACCACCACAAGAGGAGGGAACGGAAATAAAGGCGGAAGAAAGCCGGGATTTTGACAACACGGATGCAGCAAAAGCAGCCTATGAAAATGCAAAGCAGCGGTTGTTACGTGTGAACGGATGGCATGACCTTGGTCTGCGTGCAGAATTTCAGTTGGTGAATGTACGTGGCGAAGAAGTAGACGGACCGGCAAGCAAGGGCTTATACTTTAGAATAGATATACCTGGTCCCGGTACGATAGCCGGGGATGGTTACGATTGGGTATGTGTAGTACAAATAGCAGAATATAACTCGCCCGATATTCAGAGCATAGCGCTCCAGGTAAAACCCGCGCCCAACCCCACGGAACCGGAACCGGAAACCACACATTTTTATTCGGATAAGTCCACCAGCACTTTTACCGTAACAAGGGAAGGGAACAAACTGACAGCGGCGGTGTACGACCGTAATATAGAACCGAATACCGAGTCGGAAAGAATACCCGATAAACTACGTAATGCAGTAATAGGCACAGCAGGCATGACCATCTTCTCAAAACTGGAGTGGGAAGACCTGGCGTACGGATTAGTGACAGTGTGATGAATTTTAGAGCCGATTGCCGATGCTACAACCCCCTGCCATTTGCAGGGGGGCATCTTTCATCCTACTTATTAGTATCCTTTCCGGGAACGAATATTTTACTCAACTGGCTTATCAGGTCCCCGCTGCCGGATACTGAAATGCCGTTTATTTTTTCCGCTATCTTTTCTACATATTCCATTTCCTTCAGCCTGAATAGCATCTGGTTTTCTTCCATCAACTTAGCTGTGTTCAGCAGGCTGCGTGTACTTGCGGTTTCCTCTCTGCGGGTAATCGTGTTGGCCTGGGCACGTTTTTCCGCTATCAGCACCTGGTTCATAATATCTTTCATATCTCCAGGCAAGATGATATCTTTTAGCCCGCAATCCTCCGGCGCAAGGCCCAGCCTCAGGCATTTATCCTTAATAGTATCAAGTATAGCAGCCGCTATCTCATTTTTCTTTTCCAGCAACTCGTCTAATGTATACCCACCCACATATTCCCTAAGTGCCAACTGCAGGAGTGTATATAGCTGACTCTGCATGTCTTTGCTGTTGGTGATTGCAGTTGTTATATCGGTCACCCTGTAACGGGCGTAAAAATTAATGCGTAATACTGCTTTGTCTTTTGTCAGTATTTCCTGTCCATTCACTTCTATTTGCTGCAAGCGTATATCGACTTTATTTACGGCTACCTGGATATCATTCTTCCAGAAATAGTACGTACCAGCACCTAATTCTTTTTCAAATTTTCCGTTGATGTACAATAGTCCTTTTTCGAAAGGCTCAATCGTAAAAACCCTTAGGTAATGAGCTATTTCCGGGCGAGACAAAACCGCACGACTTAAAGATGCATTAATATATACGTTGTCCAGGTCAATCTTTACGATCTCATATTTCACCACACTGTTCCATAGCACGTACTTACCCGGCTGCAACAACTGTTTGTAAAGCCCGTTTTCAAATACGATTCCCCGTTCATTGTCACGCACTTCCACCAGTGTAGTAGCAGCCGACAGCGCAGTGTCCTGCATCAATACGTTTATGTCAGCGGGGGCAACGTATATTTTCGTTTCATCGTATGGCACTATTTCTGTGTTGCCCCATACCCAATACTTGCCTTCATTCAGCATTTTTACATAACGTCCGTTTTTATACATCAGTCCCTTGTAGTATGCCTTTACTTTTACGGTTTGCATATTTATCGGTTTAAGAGTTATACATTTTTTTAGTTTATTAAAAGTGAAGTACCGTAACATCGCACTGCCTGGTGCGGGAATGAACTTAAGCAGATATGTCATCGCAATGGTTCTCTCACCTTGTTGTGTCAGGCATACGAAGCATATTGATGCATATAGGCGGTATCTGTTTATTCCGGGCATTCAACAATGTGCTGTATGCAAATACATTCCGCATACAGCCCGTTGAAACGGTACCTCACTTGCGGCCTTTTTTAGAAGTTGCCATCTTCAGAGATGGATTTTTAGTCCAACATGTCCCAAGGTATCCCACCTTCCGACTAGCACGGAGCAGGATTCGAACCTGCAAGGGTCAATTACTCTACCGTTGAGCTACACCGGTACTCCGGTGGAGGGATTCGAACCCTCAACACATTGACATGGTAGTTGATGTATATCGCAGCAGCAGTATATTAGCGCACCAGTGGTGGTAATACTATGCGGCTATACAGAAGCCAGCATCTGGTCTGCAACACATATACGGTCAACTTTCTTTTCCCGTAGGGAATCTCTTATTATTCAAAGAACTATTTATATTCTAATCTTCGCGGCTGCCATCGTCAGCCATGCGCACCATTCTTGGTTTGAACCTGGCCATCACATCTACCAGGTCCGTTTGCGCGGCCATGACACTGTTTATGTCCTTATAAGCGCCGGGTGCTTCGTCAAGTCCACCACCTATGAGCGTTACATTGTGTTTCCGTAATTGCTCTTTCAGTTCAGGCCTGGAAAATGTTTTGTTGGCCTGTGTACGGCTCATTTGCCTCCCTGCACCATGAGATGCCGAGTTGATGGATTCCACATTTCCTCTGCCTCTTACCAGGTATCCCGGTGCGGTCATCGACCCCGGAATAATACCCAATACACCTTTGCCGGCAGGTGTCGCGCCTTTGCGGTGTACAATTACTTCTTTGCCATTTAACTCTTCTTTCCAGGCGAAGTTGTGATGGTTTTCTACCCTGGCCAATACCTGCCCGCCAATTGCTATAGTCAGCTTATTGTGTATTATCTCATGGCACGCACTGGCATAGTTACCGGCCAGGTTCATCGCGGCCCAATATTCCTGTCCTTCGGCACTTGCCAAATCGAAGTACGCAAGATGTTGTACCTCTTTTGGGAGCTTGCAAATCTCTTTTGCCAGCCTGGTATAATGATTGGCTATGGTAGCACCCAAGCCCCTTGAGCCGGAGTGTGACAATAATGCCAGGTATTTCCCTTTGGGTATTCCGAATTCATTCTGCTCTTCCAGCATTTCGATGATACCCCATTCTACAAAGTGGTTGCCACCACCAGACGTGCCTAACTGTGAGTAGGCCTTATCATGCAGGTTTTTCAGAAAAGGTGTTGCCTTAAAAGTAGCGTCTTCCAACACAGCATGATCAGCTTTGTATTGCCCATGGTAGCCGTTGCCTGCTCCGAATTTGGTATAGGCTATCAGCTCTCTTTTGTATTGAGCAAGGTTTTCATCGAAATGTTGGTCAGATATATCATATATACTCAGGCACATTCTGCAACCAATATCAACACCCACGCCATAAGGTATCACTGCATTGGATGTAGCCAGTACGCCACCAATGGGTAATCCATAACCATGGTGCGCATCAGGCATAAGTGCACCGGCTACACTCACAGGCAACATGGCTGCCTGTCTCATTTGTGCAAGTGCACCATCTTCGATGTGCTCCGCGCCAAATATTGAATATGATACAGGTTCCGCCAATTCGATAATGTCATTTTTAACAACCAGGCTGGCAGCTAATGCAGCAAATATCTTGTCTTCTGCGTATTGGCCGGGATTAGCCAATACATCTTTTAGAATGCCTGCAACTTCTTCATGCTGGTCTTCATCATAGTTGGCAGCAACGGTATCAATAGCAATGGCTATAGACCGCGACTCAGGATAGCCCATGGCTAGCAAGTCTTTGCCGGTAATTATCAGAGGTCTCATTATTGTGTCGTTTTTAATCACAATACAAAGATTTAACCAATCTGCGCAGTCTTTTTGCGCAGTAGAAATTATTTTTCTATTTTTCAAAAAATTATTGGCATGCCCGCTAACCGCAATGCACTGATACGCTACAAGACAATAGATGCATGCCTGCGCAACAGGCAAAAAAAATGGACATTAGAATTGCTGATAGACAGGGTAAGCGATGCTTTATATGAATACGAGGGTATTGATAAAGGTATCAGCAGAAGGACAATACAGGCGGACATTCAAATGATGCGCAGCGACAAGCTGGGGTACAACGCCCCTATTGTCATCAAAGAAAAGAAATACTACGTGTACGATAATCCCGACTACAGTATTACTAACATACCACTCAGCAGTCATGACCTGGAGCGAATGAACGAAGCCGTGGAAGTTCTAAAGCAGTTTAAAGGATTCTCTCATTTTAGCAAGTTGAGTGAAGTGGTTCAAAAGCTGGAAGACCATGTATATACTGCTGCTAATAAGACGCAACCGGTAATTGAGTTTGAAAAAAACGAACAATTGAAAGGACTTGAGCATTTGGATGTATTGTACCAGTCAATTATTAATAATAAAGCTGTTGAAGTAGAATATAAATCCTTTAAGGCCAAAGATGCAAGCACTTTTCACTTCCACGTATGGTGGTTGAAAGAATTTAAAAACAGGTGGTTTGCAGTAGGCGTAAAGAAGGCAGGTACACAACCGCTCAACCTGGCACTTGACAGAATGAGTGGTGTCAGTATCATCAACAAACCTGCATATGTTCACAACACCGGTATTACCGCAAATGAGTTTTATCGTGATGTGATAGGCGTTACAGTTTCTCCTACCCAGCGGGTGAGTCATGTGATATTGTTTGTTACCAATCAGCACGCGCCATATGTAGAAACTAAACCATTACATCATACACAGACCGTGGTTGAACGTTATGCGGATGGAATTATCATCCAACTGAAAGTTCAACTGAATTTCGAGCTGGAAAAAGAAATTATGGGATTCGGCGACGGGATGCAGGTGATTGGCCCTAAAAAGCTAAAGGAGCGGATACAGGATAAGCATAAGAATGCCATGGAAAACTACAATACAGACAGAGTCAGCCAAATCTACTCCTCCCGCACGGGCGGG
>DATCSV010000114.1:0-4919 GCA_036568285.1 Flavipsychrobacter sp.
CCTTTTGCTTGGGCGACATCTGCGGGTGTGGCATCAGGAATATCGGGCCGAGGTTGTCTTTAAATTCGGTGATCGCCTCCAGGAATTTCCCGGTTTCAAACTCCACATTCTTCAACCGCTTCCGGTGCGTAATCGTATCTACAAACTTGGGGCAGAATAAAAATCCCTTGGGCACTTTTTCTTTCCACTTCATCACATCAGTAGGAAAGGGCATGCGATAAAAAACGGCATTGAACTCAATACAGTTGAATATACGCGCGTAATGCTCCAGGAAGTCTTTGGGCTTGGTGCCTTTAGGGTATATCTTGCCCACCCAATCGGGCCTGCCCCACTTGGCGCAGCCTATATAAAACTTAGTGGGTGTCTTCCTCGGCTTTAGTACAGTACTGTTCACATCAGGGTCGGGCGGCAGGGTGAAATCTACCTGCTCCAGTTCTTCAGGCGTTACTTCTCCGAATTCCATAGTATAAAGTTAAGGCATCGAGGCTATTGTATCTCATTCATCGCCGCCTCCAGCACATCATCTATGCCCTGTGCCAGGCTCAGTTTATCCACCAGCACCAGCTTGTCGGGCGGCATACCGTTTTCGTAGTTGTTGCCATTGATGTCTAACGCTTGGGTAATGGAACAGCGGAACGTCCATCCGTTTGGTAGCTGTCCACCATTGGGCAATCCTAATCCACCGCCTGTAGTATCACCCATGATCATCATATGGTCGACGCCTTTAGCCATCAGCGCAAAGAATGAACCCGAGCTATACGTACCCCTGTCGGTAAGCACTACTATCTTTTTCAGGTATTTAATGTTCGATTCAGCGGGTGATAAAAAGGATTTTTCCGGCTCGCCGAATTCATTGTGCCCCGGGCCGATCTTCCCCCGCGACTGGTACACGAACGTTTGTTTGTCAATAAATCTGCGGAGTATATTATAAGCATCGTTGATTACTCCGCCACCGTTCTGCCTGATGTCGAATATCAACCCCTTAGTGTCCTTGTACCTCGTCAATATATAATCCAGTTGTACATTATCTACACCACCGGGAAAAGAGCGCAGGCGGATATAACCTATCTCTTTATTGCGGAGGAAATCGTGCGTGAACGGCCCGGTTATCATCCGGTCAGTACCTATATAATTCTCCAGTATCACGCGGTCGTCTACGTTATCAGGCCCCAGCAGCTCTACATCAAATACTGAAATATTAAACGGGGATATCAGGTTCACATGTCCGTCGCGCAGCTCATTCAGCATAGCCCCCATTACACTGAACAATGAATCCTCACTCATGTCCTCGTACACCTTCGGTCTGTATTGAGCATACACCTGGTTCCAATCAATGTTCTTATAGTCGAAATAGGCGTAGCGTATATCACATTGCTCCCACAGGTAATCGAAATTTTCTACGGCATTGGTACTCTCTCCGTTCTTTTTAAAGAAAGCCTTCTCGCACGATGCGAACAAGGATATAACGAGCATAGATAAGATCAGCTTTTTCATTATTGTGTGTTTTTATTCAGGTGAAACAATAATGAGAACTCAGCTATGTGGTTAGACAACTCGAAACGGTTATATCCCCTGCCCGATGTATAAGCATCCCACAGGTAAGATATGCGCCACATATTACCGTTTTGCATTTGTCGTGTATATGCCAGCTCCGAGCAAAAACGTAAACCGCCAAAAGTTTTGTACTCATATTCTTTAAACACCGGCAATGTGTTCAGCCCTTCGTTGCCTATATAGGCAAAGCCATTGCGCAGGCTGTTGTGCATCACGGGCAGGTTTAGTTGGTAAGAGAATAATGCAATACGCGGGTTCAGTTTGTATTTGATAAACAGGAATTTCTTGTGCACTGTTTCCGTACGCTCCCACCTGCGCGTTACTTTGCCTGACAGGAAGAACGTATTAAAGGATTCATATCCATATCCTGCATTCATCAGTCCGTCGTTTATGCGAAAATCGAGGTTGGCATCAAACATACCGCCCGCTTGTACATACCAGTTACTGTTGGATAGCTTATTGAGCCGGTACAACCTGTAATAGTTCAGGTACAGCACATACATACTCGCGCGCGAGTCAGATTGTATGCCGGTAGTACGTTTATACTTATACCTGCCATTATTGAACCGCGCCGTGAACTTCACTTCGCGTGCGGTGTCCATCTTCAGGTAGCCGATAGAATAATTGAACAGTACACCCTTGTAGGTAATGGGGGATGTTGCGTAATCGCGCAGGCTACCCCTGTTTAATCCCATCCCTACCTGCAGGTATTTGGGCCGCTCCTTGCGTACTTGCTTTTTGCTCAGTGTAGTTTCCTGTGCTGTACTGCCGGGAAGACACAAGCCAAGTGCCACCATGATTAGTAATAAGGATTTCATCCCACCAAATTAGTGCACATATTTCAAAAAGGAACTAACTAAAAAAACAGAGCCGCTACAAGCGGCTCTATGAAATAAATATGATAATTAATTTATGCAGTCATTGCTTTCTCTGCTGTCCATATCCTGCGGCCTTCGCCGGGTATCACATGCTTCTCGCTATGGTAAGATGAGCGTACCAACGGACCGCTTTCTACAAAGTCCAGCCCTATTTTATACCCTTCCTCGCGGTACATCGCAAATTCGTCAGGATGCACAAAACGTATTACAGGCAGGTGTTTCTGCGTAGGCTGCAGGTACTGGCCTATGGTTACTACATCGCAACCGTTATCCTTCAGGTCCTGCAGTGTTTGCAGCACTTCGTCTTTTTCTTCGCCCAGTCCCAGCATGATGCCGCTCTTAGTGCGCATGCCACCGTCTTTCAGCCTGCGTATCACTTCCATACTGCGACGGTACTTAGCCTGTATACGCACTTTGCGTGTCATACGCTCTACCGTCTCCACGTTGTGCGATACAACCTCCGGCGCCACTTCAATGATGCGCTCCAGGTTTTCCCACTGACCTTTAAAGTCGGGTATCAATGTTTCTAATGTCGTTTCGGGGTTCAGTGCCCTTACTGCTTTTATGGTATTGGCCCATATGATAGAGCCGCCGTCTTTCAGTTCATCCCTGTCTACCGATGTGATAACCGCGTGTTTCACCTTCATCAGGTATATGGCTTCCGCCACACGCTGGGGTTCGTCCCAATCTACAGGTTCGGGCCTGCCGGTAGCCACTGCGCAGAAACCGCAGGAGCGGGTACAGATGTTACCCAATATCATAAAAGTAGCAGTACCCTCGCCCCAGCATTCGCCCATATTGGGACAGTTGCCGCTCTCGCATATAGTGTGCAGCTTGTGTTTATCCACCAGGCCGCGCACATGGCGGTATTCTTCACCAATTGGCAGCTTTACACGCAGCCAATTCGGCTTTTTCACTCGCGTTTCCGTCGTATCTACATTACTGATTACCGGTAATTCCTGCATAATTCCGCAAAGTTACTGCTTTTCTGCCCAACGCTTACCTATCTGGAAAGAAGCGTATACGTTCACAAATACCGGTGTAGCTTTTTGCCCCGCCATCAGCTCTATACCGCGGGTGTACACCTCCACGTTCAGCCCCGTTTCTACCGCCAGCTTGTTCTTTTTGCTGGGTGCAAAGTCAAAATGCAGGGCCGTTTTACCGTGTATACCGGGTACTATTTTTGTCTGGCCCAGGCCCTTGCCAAAGCCCGAACTACCCACCGCAGTTTCCTGCCGCAGAAAGGCTTCCTGTGTAGTATCTGTATACGTTATCGATTTAAGTTCTTCAAAGCCGTTGCTGTTGGTTACATAAGCTTCTATATAGTAGGGTTTCTCCAATCCCACAGACACACCGCCTGCATACACCCAGTGTATGGATATTACTCCCCGCTCTACTTCGTTGTTCAGCTCGGGTTTTCCTGCTATCAGTTTGCGCTTGCCATAACCCACCTTCAACGCATAAAAATTATTGGCCTTGCCGTAGATATACGGCTTGGCAGCGTCGGCCGTGCTGCCTACAGTATTACTGCGCTTGATCTCCTGCGGGTTCTTTTTTTCACCAAATTCCAGTTGCCAGAAGAGCAGGTCGTAATGGTAGTCGGTAGTACGGTCAGGTTGTTTTACTTTACCCCTGTCCATGAACAGGCTCCACCCGTCAGAGTTCAGCCTCAGGCCACCACTCAGTTCGTGCTTTATTGGCTTGGGCCGCTTCTTACGCACGGGCACGGGTATATTTTCCCTGTTATCAGTTTGAGCAAATGCTACATCTGAAAACAGCAGGGCTGACAATAAACAAACCGGCAGTATGAAATATTTCTTCATTATGTATTACGTTCCGCCCATGTTCATAAGAAACAAGGCCTTTCCATCTTAAAGTAAGTAAATTTAGCCCAAATTATCTAACATGACATCCAAACTTATTTATAAAGGCGACTTAAGAACTGAAGCTACGCATATATTATCGGGCAGTGTAATAGAAACAGACGCCCCACCCGATAACAACGGCAAGGGAGAGCGTTTTTCGCCTACCGACCTGGTGGCCACCGCTATGGCTGCCTGTATGTGTACGCTGATGGGCATTGCCGCACGTACACACAATATTGACATTGACGGCGTAGACTGCGAGATATACAAGATAATGGTGCCCCATCCCCGCAGGATAGGCGAGATAAAGGTGACCATGCATTTCCCAAAACATATCACCTATACCGATAAAGAAAAGAAGATACTGGAGCTTGCTGCACTTACCTGCCCGGTAATAGAAAGTCTGCACCCCGACCTGAAAAAGTCGGTCACGTTCGACTGGCTATGATTTGATGATGCTGAGCCCGATGGCGCAGTCAAGGCAGCGTTTCTTGCTGCAGTAGTTGTTGTATAGTTGTATCTGCGCCTGCGATTGCGATGCGTTTTCAGGCGGCCATTGGTGCTCTTTCCAAAGGCTGATGATGTGGTTGCTTTCCGCAGGTAGCTCATCCAGCAGCCGCAG
>DATCSV010000115.1:0-7619 GCA_036568285.1 Flavipsychrobacter sp.
CGGCAACTTCGGAAACTGGCTTAGCTGGCCAACTTTAATGCCTCGTTGTGCGAAATCTGAACTACTATATGCTCGTTTCATGCTATTATTTATTTATATCGTTTTGATTAATGTTGATTTTACGTTTAGTATTCTCCTAATGCCTTCTTCAAATCTGCTTTTGCGTTAGCAGCATCCAGCAGTGCCTGGAAGTAATTATTCTGTGCTCTCAGCATCTCTGTTTGTGCCTGCGACACTTCCATATTGCTACCAACACCGGCTTTATATTTTTCCCGCGCCAGTCGTAAAACATTTTTTGCCAGGTCAAGATTACGTTGCTCATTACGCATTGTCAGCAATGCGTTATTCAGCTGTGTGGTAGACTGATTTTTCTGAAACGCGATGCCCAATTCAAGATTCTCTATATTGTTGCGCGTTTGCATTACACTTATTTTAGCTTGTTTTACTCTATTATGCCGCTGCAATCCATCGAATATGGGTATGTTTAGTTGAACCCCAACCAATGAATAGAATATATATTGCTTGTCAAATACGTCTCCAAACGTATTGGACGCATAGGTATATGCCGCGCTGCCGAATACTGCCAGCGAAGGCAGACCGGACAGCTTATGACGCTTCAAATCGTACTCATTTAATTTCAGTTGTGTATGCAACAGATTATAGTCAGTACGCTTTGCAAAATTTAAATCCCGAAGCATAAGCATCTCAGCATCTTCAATTTGTTCTTCAATAGACGTGTCTGTTAATTGTATATTCATCTCATTGTCTATGCCCATCTGATACTTCAGCATCTGCATGCTGACATCCAGCATATTATGCACCTTCAGACTATCAGACGCCAGGTTATTTACCTGCACCATTATTCTGTCTGCTTCTATTTTTTCCACAAATCCTGCTTCATACATAGCATTAAAATCATTGGCAATGCTTCTTGCGAAGGCTATACTTTCGTCGAGAATTTTGGACTGCCTATGAGCTACAACTATTGCCTGGTAGGCCTTCTGAATATTGTACCTTATTTCTTCATCAGTAAGTATTGAGCTTTGCTCATATAATCTCATCAATGCATTTCTGGCCTGTAACGCTACCATCACACTGCCATCAAATAATATTTGCGTGCCTGTAACAGAAGCGGTAGAACTGAACTTTGGCGTAAAAGGCACTGCAACAAAGGTGCCGGGAGGTCCGCCGATAAATTCGGCAGGCACAAACGACTGTATTGGATTAATATAGTCATTGAACTCACCCTTTGCTTTTATATTGGGCAGAGCCAATCCGCTTACCTCGGCGTTCACCGCTTTTTGCTTGTTAATATCCAGCCTTGCATTTTTGGCCTGCACATTGTTTTTTACTGCGAGGTCCATTGCCTCTTCCAGGCTCAATTTCAACGGCTCGCCTGCTTCCTGCGCTTTCAATGCTTGCGGCAGCATTATTGTTATCAGCGATACTGTGTAGAGTAATTGTCTCATATTTTAGAAACTTGCTTAAAGTATTGTTCTTTATATTTCTGGTATAGTTTTTCCCCTTTAGTAGTCATAATGCCATACAGGAAGTGTTCGCTTATTTCCCTGCCTACTGCAGCCAGGTCGTTATGCTCATTGATGAGCAAAGTAGGCCTGTACATGATCAGCGACATCTCCAGCCTGTACCGAGCCATGAACTCCGGATCTATCTCAGGACGGTACAGCCCTTCTTCTATACCCTTTTCCAGGTTGGCCTTTATGTTCTGCACATCTTCTACCAACATCTTGTCTCTGAACGCACGGTACACCTCCGGGAAGAAACGTTCCATCTCCAGCATGGTCAGCGGGTTCATTTGCCTGTTGATATTGTCAAACAGGGTCATGATGCGCACCATGGCTTCTATGGCGTTTTCCGCCTCGCCCATGTATGCGCAGCATTGTTCGGATATCTTGCCCTTGTACCATTGTACGGTTTCACCCACCACCTCGTTTTTGTTGGCAAAGTGCTGATAAAGGGTTTTTTTTGATATACCCGCCCGGCGTGCTATATCATCCATCGTAATTGTTTTAAAGCCGTACTGGCGAAACAATTCGATGGCAGCACTGAGTATTTTCTCTAATGGTTCCATAATCACGGGGGCAAAACTATGGAAACATTTTTCACGAAAATCGTTTCCTGAGTATATTTTTAATTTATAGAGGGTCCTGTAAAAAACAATAATGCCGGTTTTGGTGTATTAAATGTGTGTTTCTTCCGCTTCGTTGCACTTAGTGGCAGGGAAATATTTTCTTATCTTGTTCATCTTAACCAAACTACAGGAATATGGGTTTCTTAAAAGATTTCAAATCGTTCGCCATGAGGGGCAATGTATTGGATCTGGCCGTTGCTGTTATCATCGGCGGCGCTTTTGGCAAGATCGTTACCGCCATGGTGAATGATGTCATCATGCCATTTGTGGGTATACTGACGGGCGGGGGCAAGTTTACCGACAGGTTCATAGTACTAAAACCCGGGAACCCGGGCGATAGCTATACAACATTGGCAGAAGCCCGTGCCGCCAGTGCTAATGTACTTGCCTATGGCAATTTCATCCAGACAATAGTGGATTTCCTGATTATAGCTTTCTTTATATTCCTGGTAATACGTACCATGGAGAAGATGAAGAAGAAAGAAGAAGCGGCTCCTGCCGCTCCACCCGAGCCTTCATCTACCGATAAACTGCTGATGGAAATACGCGACGAATTGAAGAAATGACGCATTAACAAAAAACTTTTGTGGCCAAAAACCGCAGAATTACGCATTTTTGTGCCTGTAAGAGTAACTAATGGCCACCGGAGCAATATATAACGACCTGAAATCGCGCAAGGAAACCGGCAAAAGCGGGTTTGCAGTGCTGGTAGACCCCGACAAGGTGGCGCCTGCAGATATGCAATACCTGGCCGAACTGTGCAATGACGCGGGGGTTGACTACCTGCTGATGGGTGGCAGCCTGGTAGTAGAGCACCAGCTCGAGGCCTGCGTAGAAAGGTTTAAAGCCAATAGCAAGATACCGGTACTATTATTTCCCGGCAGCCCGGCGCAGGTAACTGCTTATGCTGATGCGTTATTATATCTATCCCTCATATCGGGCCGCAACCCCGACCTGCTGATAGGCCAGCATGTAGTATCGGCCCCGGCGGTAAAGGCCAGCGGACTTGAAGTGATATCTACAGGCTATATGGTCATTGACGGTGGCGTACCCACTACGGTGTCGTATATGAGCCATTCGGCACCAATACCCGCCAATAAGCCCGATATAGCCCTGTGCACAGCCTGGGCGGGCGAGCTGCAGGGCAAGCATATAATATATATGGATGCAGGCAGCGGGGCCAAAATGCCCATATCCGAAGAAATGATACGTAAGGTAAGCACGCATATAGAAATACCTCTATTTGTGGGTGGTGGCATCCAGACTCCTGAGAAGGTCTATAAAAACTGTAAAGCAGGCTCAAATATAGTGGTGGTGGGTAATGCCATAGAGCGGGACCCCCTGCTGATACGCGACCTGGTACAGGCTACAAAAGAAGCTACCGCTCCCGTTAATTGATTTGGAAGCTATTTAATAATAATTTACCTTTGCAGTCCTTAAAAAAGAAATACCCTGTAGCAAGGGTCAAAAGCATAGTATATGAAGCGTACATTTCAACCAAGTCGTCGTAGCCGCAAATCTGTTCACGGGTTCCGTAAGCGTATGCAAACGGTAAATGGCCGTAAGGTATTGGCAGCACGCCGCAAGAAAGGCCGTAAGAAACTGACAGTTTCCAGCGAGGCACGCCTGAAGTAATAACTTTTTAAAAATTACAAGCCATTCGTAACACGTTCAGGACATACGAAAGGCTGAAGCGCGAGCAACATATTGATACGCTTTTCCGCACAGGGAAAGCGTTTTCTGTTTTACAGGTAAGGTTTGTTTACCACCTGGTGCCGCGCGGGGCCGAAGTCTCACCCGTAAGGGCGGGGTTCTCTGTGCCCAAAAAGAAGTTCCGCAAATCGGTGCAGCGCCACAGGCTGCGCAGGCTGTTGGTTGAAGCATGGCGGCTGAACAAACAGGATGTATATAATGCAGTACCCGAAGGGCAGCAAATGCACCTGTTTATTCTATATACTTCCCCGGAAATGCAGGATTACCCCACAGTGGCCGCCGCAGTAGAAAGGGGGATTGTACAGCTGAAAGCCATCCTTACCAAATAATTACCACAGTTTTGGCTTTTGACTTCTTAATTTTGAACTATCCGTAAGGTTTTCTCCATATTACTTATCGGGCTGATACGCTTTTACCAGGGTGCTATATCACCGCTGCTGGGTGCCAAATGCCGCTACACACCCACCTGCAGTGCCTACGGTGTAGAAGCTGTAAAGAAACATGGCCCCTGGAAAGGCGGCCGCATGGCTATCAGGCGCATCCTCTCCTGCCACCCCTGGGGCGGCAGCGGGTACGACCCTGTGCCGTAAAACATTTATTCCTGCTATCGAAATTGACTGCAACCTATTGGTCGTACGAGTGTTTTACCGGTAAGTCAAAAAACGTAGTATTATGTTCAGCAGTACTAAGGTATTCAGCAGCTTTTCAGTAAAAGACCTGGATGAAGCAAAGCGCTTTTATAGCAATACTCTTGGTATAACTGTGAAGTATGACCCAATGGGATTTATCGAATTGCATGTGACAGGTAATCAGCCCGTTATCTTATACCCCAAAGAAAATCATGAGCCTGCAACATTTACCGTACTCAATTTTGTAGTGGATGATATAGACAAGGCCGTAGACGCACTGATGGGAAAGGGTATCACCTTTGAACAGTACAGCGAACATAATACCGACGTCAAAGGTATCAGCCGGGAAAGCAATGGTCCACAGATAGCCTGGTTCAAGGATCCGGCGGGTAATATTCTTTCGGTTTTGCAGGAAGGAGATGGCAACTAAAATAGCCACATAGCTTTTTTAGTTAAAGGGCTGGTACCGTCCGGCACTACCATATTATCTCACCATGGCCAGCACTACCTCCAGGTTCAATACCTAATTCTTTACTACTCCATATTTCACTGTCTCGGGCCACCAGAATTTTCCTGTAGCCCATGTAACAAAGTTCTCATTCCTGCGATTTAAATCAATTCATGCGGATCAAAATATTTTGCATAATTATAGTACTATGTATTGCATAGTACTATAATTTTCATATCTTTGCATTGTAAACATGAGCAGATGAATATAGAGAACACGGAATCACAGATGAAGAAAGGCCTGCTGGAACTATGTATCATGGGTATTATCAGGAGAGAAAATGAAGCCTACCCGAGTGATATACTGGAGCAGCTGAAGGCCAACAAGCTGGTAGTGCTGGAAGGTACATTATACCCACTGCTTACCCGTCTAAAAAACGCCGGGCTATTGAACTACCGCTGGGAGGAATCCCCATCGGGGCCGCCGAGAAAGTATTTTTCGCTGACGGAAGAGGGCAGCAAGACATACGAACAACTCAGGACAGCCTGGTCGGAATTAAGTACATCAGTAAACAATTTAACCACTATAAATAAATAATAACACATGCAAAGGATCATACAAATAACCATCGGGGGGCAGGTAATACCCATAGAAGAACGCGCATACGATGAACTGAATACGTACATCACATCGCTGGAAAGACAATTTGCCGGCGAGCCGGGCAGGGATGAAATAATACTGGATATAGAAGCGCGTATTGCGGAGCTATTTGCCGCAAAGCTACAGGGCGGCGCGCAGGCCATCGTCAGCTCGGACGTGCAGATGGTGACCGATACACTGGGGCATGCCAGTCAACTGAACGAAGAGCCGGTAACGGGCACGGGCAAAACCACCTACCGGCAGTATATACCTGTATCAAATGAAAGACGAAGGCTGTACCGTAATCCGCACGATAAATGGGTGGGTGGTGTGTGTAGCGGTATCGCCAACTATTTTGATATAGACACCGTGTTGGTAAGGTTGATATTCCTGGTACTATTCCTGACGCTGGGTGTAGGGTTGCTGGCATACCTTATAGCATGGGCTATCATTCCTGTGGCGCGTACGCCACAGGAAATGTATTATATGACAGGCGTGCCGCCCATGGACTTTCAGACGATGAAAAAAAACATGGAGTACGAACTGCAAGACCTGAAAAAAAGAGGTGAAGAGATGAGCCGCGACCTGAAGGATTTTTTCAGCAATAAGAAGTAATCAGCCATATTCAGAAATACACATAGCCCGCAACAGAGCGGGCGTTTTTGTTAGCAGCCATGTGGCGACAGGGTATCGTTTATAATTCGTGCGGGTTATTAAGTACTTTAGCAGGAATAATCTGTATACATGAGCGACTTGAAAAAAAGAAGGATTCCCCTGCATTTTCAAATAATCATAGGCCTGTTATTGGGTGTAGCATGGACTTTTTTATCAGGTTATATCGGGCTGAAAGATTTCACCATGAACTGGATAGCCCCGTTTGGGGAAATATTCATCAACCTGCTGAAGCTGATAGCCGTACCGCTGGTGCTATTCTCTATCATCCATGGCATAGCCGGCCTGTCTGACACTAAAAGCCTGGGCAGGTTAGGAGTCAAAACACTCACACTCTATCTTATCAGTACAGTACTGGCTGTGAGCCTGGGGTTGGTATTGGTCAATGTAGTTAAACCCGGGAACAGGATCAGTGATGAACTACAGACCGTCAACAGGCTGTCGTACGAGATATGGGCGGGTGATAATGGCGTGAAGATAAAAGATGACAAACGCTACATAAGCAATCCGCAGTACACGCAATACCTTTCAGAAGCGCAAAGCAAACTGGCGCAGGAAGAAAGTAATACCACTATCGAAGAAAAGATGATGGCTGCAAGTGCGCAAAAGGATAAGGGGCCTTTGCAGTTTCTGGTGGAGATGGTACCCAGCAATATATTCCTTTCCTTCAACAATAGCCTGATGCTGCAGGTGATATTCTTCGCTATATTTTTTGGCATCACGCTTATATCATTACCCAGGGCCAAAGTGGCGGGCATGGTGTCCTTTATAGAGGGCGGCAGTGAGATATTCATCAAGATGGTAGATATAGTGATGCGGGGTGCGCCGTTTTTTGTATTTGCACTAATGGCTGGCAAACTCACCCAGATGGCGAATGACAATACTGACCGCATAATCAATCTGCTGGGTGCGATAACGGCTTATATGGTAGTCGTGTTAGTGGGGCTGGCCATTATGATATTCATATTGTACCCCTTTGTTATTACACGTTTCGTGAAAAAACTGAAATACGGCGCATTTTTTAAAGCTATGGCACCCGCACAATTCCTGGCGTTCTCATCCAGCAGTTCGGCAGCCACCCTACCCGTAACTATGGATTGCGTGCACGACAACCTGGGTGTACGTGAAGAAGTTGGCAGCTTTGTATTGCCCATAGGCGCTACGGTAAACATGGATGGCACCAGCCTGTACCAGGCTGTGGCAGTGGTATTCCTGGCACAGTTGCACGGTGTTGACCTCAGCGTCACCCAACAACTTACGATTGTGTTAACCGCAACATTGGCATCTATAGGTACTGCTGCAGTGCCCAGCGCAGGGCTGATCATGCTTATCATCGTACTGCAGTCAGTGGGTTTGAATCCTGCAT
>DATCSV010000116.1:0-10650 GCA_036568285.1 Flavipsychrobacter sp.
AGCGTGACGAAAGCTTCGTCGTCATCGGTATATTGAGCGCATAACTGCACCACAATCAGCAACAGCACAGTGAACAGTATTTTCACATACACCGGAATACGAAGTAATCTGTTTTCAGTCGCAAAGCGACGTGTAACGAGCAGGTAAGCCGGAACAGCACCGAAAGCAAACAAGTCGATATTGGTGAAAATATCCAACGCCGGTATGCCAGAGCCTGCATAGAAATAGCGGCCAACGTAGCCGATGAGAACAGAGCATATTATGACAACAGGCAACCTGCGTACAGAAATGAAAAACAGCAACAACCCCCAAATGATATAAAAATGCTCCTCGATACATAGCGACCACATGACACCCAGTGGCGATACATTAGGATGCGTGCCGGTTGCCATTATCTTGTAGTTTTCCAGGAAGAGCAGAGACATCCACCATGCCGGAGTATAACCTTCTGATGAAGTAGTAACATGCAATAACTGCTCTGTAATAACAGGAGTCAGGAATGCCACCAGTATCATCAGGTAATAGAGCGGCCATATGCGCAGTATGCGGCGTGCAAAGAAATGTTTCAGGTTAAACTGCCCTGTCCTGTCTTTTTCTTCCAGTATGATGTAGGTAATGAGGAAGCCGCTGAGTACGAAGAAAAACTGTACCCCGATACCACCACCCGCCCGTAGGTAGTTGAACCAGGGGAATGCAGTGATGGGCAGGTGCAACAGGAACACCTTAAAAAAGGCAAAGAACCTGAGTGCGTCAAACGTTTGAAAATGGCGCCTTTTTTCCTGTACGGGTGTGCCGGTCATCTTCGCTTACTGATTGTGAGATGTTTTTAGCCGGTAAAATACTACCTGCAAACTAAAGGGCATAAAAAAAGAGGCTGTATAGACAACCTCTTTCTAGAGTTTTGATCGTTGGAGCGATCTTATTTTTTCTTTTTCTTAGCCGCAACTTTCCTTGGAGTAGCTTTTCTAGCTGCTTTTTTGGGAGTTGCTTTCTTAGCCGCCTTTTTAGGAGCTGCTTTTTTGGCTGCCGCTTTTTTAGGAGCTGCTTTCTTAGCTGCTGCTTTTTTAGGAGCTGCTTTTTTTGCTGCTGCCTTTTTAGGAGCTGCTTTTTTTGCTGCTGCCTTCTTAGGGGCTGCTTTCTTAGCCGCTTTTTTAGGAGCTGCTTTTTTTGCTGCTGCCTTCTTAGGGGCTGCTTTTTTTGCTGCTGCCTTTTTAGGAGCCGCTTTTTTGGCTGCTTTTTTCGCTGTTGCCATAAACTGTGAATTTAAGGGTTAAAAAAAACCTTATAATGAAAATCGCTAAGGGGGTTAGGCCTCAGCGACTTCAGATACTTCTTTTACAGATACCAGTGTCTTCGTACGGGTCTTACGAAACTCCACGATACCGTCCCTCAATGCAAACAGGGTAAAATCTTTACCAATACCTACATTGTTGCTTGGGTGATATACCGTACCACGCTGGCGAACTATTATGTTGCCGCTAATGGCAGGCTGACCACCAAAAATTTTAACACCTAACCGTTTACTTCTCGAGTCCCGGCCGTTCTTTACACTACCTTCACCTTTTTTGTGTGCCATTTCTTATTGTACTGTTATTACAAATTTAGTAAAAAATTATTTATGCAAGCTCATTTATCCTGATTTTTGTCAGGTACTGGCGGTGTCCGTTAGATTTCTGATAACCTTTACGGCGTTTCTTTTTGAAAACAATCACCTTATCACCTTTCAGGTGGTCCAGAATTTCAGCTTTCACTTTTACTGAAGAGCCAAGATCGATCTTGCCCTCGTTGCTGGTCATAAGTACGGTTGAAAATTCAACATTCTCGCCAACATTCCCTTCTAAACGGTGTACGAACAGCTCATCGTCCTTTCTAACTTTAAACTGCTGGCCCGCTATATTTACAATTGCAAACATGATATTCCGTAATAATATTTCGCGCAAAGTTAATACAGTTTTTTCATTTCTGACAATTTTTTTTACTATCTGTTGAATCGGGCCCATATATTTAATATAGCCGGTTAGGAATTCCTATAATAAAACAGCCCGCCGGTAAAAAGCGGGCTGTATATATAATATATCATATCCGTTACAGGTTTACCTGTTTCCCTTTGGGATACTTTACTGAATAACCCACTACCAGTTCCCTTGTTTCGTTGGGTTTCAGTTGTAGTTTCCAGGTAACGGCGCCTGTAGTCTCATTGTACTCTCCGCCTTTGTAACTCTTATCTTCCACTTCTATGTCCTTATCGTTGCTGATGGGTATTTGATCCATCACCACGATGTCAACGGGTTTGTTGCGGGTGTTGCGTACAGATATTTTATATACAAAGGCTTCCCGCACATTGGTGCCTATAGTTTTTACACTACGCAGTTCTTTATCGCGCTCGCGGCGTACCACTATTTTCTTATCGCGGCCCAGTGAGAGGTTCATGGTGTCTTTTACATTCCGTACATCTATATAGCCCTGGCCTACGTAAGTACCCTCGTAGAAGATATTGGTTTGTGCGGGCAGCAGGTCCAGTTCTTCCCAGCCGGTTATCTGCGCCTGCAGGAAGGCATCCCTGTCAACTTTCGGTACCGCATAATAGCGGTAGGTAGCAGGCAGTTCAGCACTCTTGATGGCTACATTGTGCTGCTGGCCATCGCTGGGTATAGTATAGGGCAGGTCAATATCAAATACGGTATTGATGCCGCTGTTATCTGTCTGAACGTATTCGTCCATTGTTGTCGGTTGGTAAGCGCCTGCTGACGTTTCAGCAATATCACTAGTTGCTCTCGAAGGCATTTTTTGCATTTCCTCCTTCATAAGCGTCTTATTTTGATACGCGTACGGCCTCGGCATATAAAATTGCAGATACCACGGATTCAATACTGGTGCCTCTGCTCCTTCATTTGGATTGCCTGTGCTGAGGCTGAGTTTTATTTTATCCCACGCCACACCGCTGTTTTGGTACACATGTGCTTTGTAGTACAGTTTCACCGGGCCGCCCAGTTCGTCTACGCGCAGGTCGTAGCTGGGTGTCCAGCCTGCATTGGGCACTACGTAGGATATAGTGATGTTGGAAGTCGTGGCTTTGGTGCTATAAAATTTAACCAGCAGCTGACCGCCAGGCTGGAAATCACGCTGCTGTTCTTCCTGCAATTGCTGGCGCAGTTTGGTAAGGCGCTCATCTGTTTTTTTCAGGTCCACCGCCAAAGCGTCTTTTTCATCCAGCAATTTAGCCATGCGTGCCTTTACCAGGTCCAGCATCTTCACCAGTTCGGTAGTGGACAGTCCTGTATTGGCGCCATTCACCTGCCTGTTTTGCTTAATGATAGTCACTTGTTCGTTCACGCTCTCCATTTCGTTATTAATGGTGCTCCTGTTTTTCTCCAGGTTTTGTATACTGTCTTTAATTTCTTTGGCGCGGGGAGATAGATTTTCTTCCCTCAGAAAATTATTCTGAAAAGTGGCAGACTGCACTACCACGCCACTGCCGGCACCAATATTCAGGCTTTGCTGGTTGACGTTACCCGCGATATTGGTAAAAAGTATTTCTGATTCCCCGGCAGGCAGGTTCACCTTCGCCTTGCTGAACAGCTCCGCCCCATTCAGGAATACTGTAGCCGATTCAATATCTACTTTCTGTTTGGTTTGCGCTATGCCGGGTAAACTATACAGGCATATGGCGCAACCAATAGCAATAAAATTTCTTATGGACATAAAGATAAGTTTTAGTGTAGAGGTGCAACAGTACACTAAATTCCATAAAACGGTATTCAGTATTGTTAGCGTACTATCCTGATTTTGGCAAAGTTTAACATTATCTTCTTAATGCCATTGCCGTCTTTGAACTCTATGGTAGCTATCCTGTTTTGCGTGCCACCCTCCAGTGCTTTTATGGTTCCGAAGCCGAACTTCATATGCTCTACCGTCATGCCTACTTCCATTTCCATAGGGTCGTCCGCTGCGAAATTGGCAGTAGGCACATGGCTGCTCGGCTTAGGCTGGTTGATCTTTTCAGCTATCTTTTTCAGAGAAGGTGTTTTCTCAAACGAACGCGTTGTTGTATTACTGCCAAAACCGACAGAACCTACTCCCCTGGCACTAGGTCCCGTAAATGAACGGTCGAGATGCATTTCGGGCAGTTCGTCAATAAAACGGCTGGGCTCGTTCTGCACCAACTGGCCAAAGCGGTAGCGACTGGTGGCATAGGTTACCCACAGTCTTTCTTTCGCCCGGGTAGTAGCCACATAAAACAAGCGGCGCTCTTCCTCCAGGTCTTCCCTGTCGTACATGCTCATGCTGCTGGGGAAGAGATTTTCTTCCAGCCCTACCACAAATACACAGGGGAACTCCAGTCCTTTGGCGGCGTGTACGGTCATCAGCTTCACCGTGTCGGCATTTTCATCACTATCGTCCGCATCCGTCAGCAGGGTGATTTGCTGCAGGTAACTGCCCAGGGCCTTATCTCTCAATTCTCCTTCTTCGTCGGGTGTTTCTGTAAATTCTTTTATAGAGTTCAGTAATTCCTGTACGTTCTCATAACGCGCCAGGCCTTCTACTGATTTGTCGTTATACAACTCCTGCACCAGCCCGGTATGCTTACCCACCGCAAATGCCACTTCGTAAGCATTATGTTTCTCCAACATGGTACGGAAACTGTTCACCATCATCACGAAGTTTTCGATAGCCGCTGATGCGGCACCTTTCAGCCCTGCATAGTCCGGATGTTGTAAAGCCTCCCAGAAGGTGATATTCTGCTGGTCGGCAAATACCATCAGTCGCTCCACACTGGTTTTACCAATACCCCGTGCGGGATAATTAATAATGCGTTTGATATTTTCTTCGTCCTGCGAATTGACTATTACACGCAGGTAAGACAGGTAGTCTTTTATCTCTTTGCGCTGGTAGAAAGACACACCTCCGTACAGCTTGCAGGGGATGTTCATCCTGCGCAGGCTTTCTTCAAACGCGCGGCTCTGCGCGTTAGTGCGGTACAGTATGGCAAAGTCATTATTTTTATAATGATTGCGCAGCTTCATTTCTGTAATGGCATCAGCTACAAAGCGGCCTTCATCATTATCGGTCAGCGTACGTACCAGTATTATTTTCTCACCTTCAATGTTATCCGTCCACAGTTGCTTGGGTATCTGGTTCTTGTTGTTCGATATGATGTTATTGGCAGCATTCAGTATGCTTTGCGTGCTGCGGTAGTTCTGTTCCAGCTTCACAATTTTCACATCGTTGTAGTCGTCCTGGAACTGCAGTATGTTTTGCACCGTAGCACCGCGAAAGGAATAGATGCTCTGCGCATCATCGCCCACTACACATATATTCTCGTGTACAGCGCCCAGCATTTTAATGATCTTGTACTGGGCTACGTTCGTATCCTGGTACTCATCTATCAGCACGAACTTGAACTTGTGCTGGTACTTGGCCAGTACATCAGGAAAGTTGGTGAGCAGTATGTACATTTTGAACAACAGGTCGTCAAAGTCCATAGCGCCATTCTTAAAACAGCGGGCGGCATAGCGTGCATAGATCTCACCTATCAGCGGGCGTGTACTACGGGCGTCTTCCTGTTGTATGAAACTATCCTGCATATACCCCTGCGGGTCTATCAGGCTGTTTTTGGCGGCTGATATCCTGTTATATATATACGCGGGTTTGTAGTGTTTATCATCCAGGTTCATATCCTTTACTATACCCTTGATGATGGACTTGGCATCGTCAGTATCGTAAATAGTAAAGTTGTTGGGGTATCCCAGTTTGTGTGCTTCGGCGCGGAGTATGCGTGCAAATACCGAGTGGAAAGTACCTATATATAAATTACGTGCTTCGTTGTTGCCCAATATATGCTCTACGCGCTCCTTCATTTCGGCGGCGGCCTTGTTGGTAAATGTCAGTGCCAGTATGTTGAAAGCGTCCACGCCATTGCGCATCAGGTGTGCTATACGTGTCGTTAAAACTTTGGTTTTTCCACTGCCCGCCCCAGCTACTATCATCACCGGCCCCTCCAGATGTTCTACTGCTTCGCGCTGTTGTTCGTTCAGCCCTTCCAGGTATTTATGCATGTATGCAAAGTTAACTTATTTACTATTTGCCTAAGTGACCAAAAAGCCGCAGGTTATTAACATTAATTATTTCCTGTATTTCCTTTTCATAGCCACAACTTTATATTTCAGGCTATCATACACCAGGCCGGTGCCCAGGCATGTAGCTGCAAGCACCAGGATAGATATACCAAAGATGAAATAACCATAGCCACCTACCAGGCAACCCAGGAAGAAGAAACTAATAATAGCCAGCCTGAGCAGGATAGAGGATTTTAGTTTTTTAAGTTGCTCGGGCTGTGTGTAGAAAAACAGCTGGCCTATTTCTATGCCCAGGTCGGTGAACAAGCCTGTGAGGTGTGTTGTTCTGACTATTGCGTTGGATATACTGGTTACCAGGGCATTTTGCATGCCCATAGCAAACAGCAAGGAACATGCTACTAGTATTGCATAGTACGCGAGCGTTGCCGGGCCCGATAGTGCTATGGTAACGATAATAATAATTTCAAGCAAAACCGGTATGAAATACATGAATCGCTCCCTGCGCCGCAACATAAACTCCACCGACAAACTGGAGACAAGCGCTCCTGCAAAAAATGAAATGATATACAGCAGATAAACCTGTGCCACCTGCCAGCCACTCTTTACCAACTCATCGGCAAAAAAAGCGAAGTGCCCTGTAACATTGGTAGTAAGCGTGCTGATGGAAAAATAACCTGCGACATTGACTATGCCGGCAACAAATGACAGTAAAGATGCGAGTTTTAGGTTTTGAGAAAAAGTGCGGTACTTACCCTTATGCCTGAACATAAAATGAAAATCAACATAAAGGTAATTTTATTCTGGTGTAATAGCAGTAACCGGGGACACATATTACATTGTTAAAGAAATTAAAAATCACGATTTTATATTAGCATAAGTTTGCTGTCGGGTTAAATTTGCATTTACCTTTCTGTTATGATGAGGTTTCAACACATATCACACCTGTTTGCGCTGGGGCTGGTGCCCCTGCTTATAGTGTTGTTTGTGGCTATGGTGTACTGGCGGCGCAGGAAACTAAAATCGCTGGGCAATGAAACGCTTATTAACCGGCAGGTGCTGGGTTTTATTCCCGGCAGAAATACAACCCGGTTTATTTTGGCGTGCATAGCTTTTGCGGTAATAGTAATAGGATGGGCAAACCTGCAGATGGGTGCGCGGACAGAAAAGGTGCAACGCAAGGGTGTAGATGTCATCATAGCACTGGACGTAAGTAAGAGTATGCTGGCCAACGATATTCAGCCTGACAGGCTAACACGCGCCAGGCAGCTGGTGCAGAGTATGCTGGATAAAATGGGTTCAGACAGGGTAGGGCTGATAGTATTTGCCGGCAGGGCCTACCTGCAGGTGCCATTGACTATTGACTACAGTGCGTTGAAAATGATGCTGAGCAACGTAGACCCCGGCATGGTGCCTACACAGGGTACCGTCATCAGCGAGGCGGTAGACCTGGCCATGAATTCATTTTCGCAAAAAGAGAAGAAGTACAAATCGCTGGTTATTATCTCTGACGGCGAAGACCATGACGAGCAGGCAATAGAAACAGTAAAGGCGGCTGCCGAAAGCGGTGTGATAGTACATACGGTAGGTGTAGGTTCCACCCAGGGCACCACCATTTTCGACCCCGCTACGCAATCCATTAAGTTGAATGAGAATGGTGATCCGGTTATCAGCCGTCTTAACCAACGCGCCCTGGCAGATATTGCAGAAGCAGGCAAAGGCACTTACGTGTACCTGAGAAACACGGGCGATGCCGCTGAACAACTGGTGGGCGAAATAAATGGTATGGAGCAAAAGAGCCTGGGTGCAGTGGTGTTTACCGACTTCAACAGTTACTTTCAATATTTCCTGCTGGCAGGTTTTGTGCTGCTGGTGATAGAATGGCTGTTGCCGGGCCGAAGGTTAAAATCTAAAACCGAGATAGCATGATGGTGATGAAATGGATGGGAACGGTGGTTTTAAGTTTTGTGGCTGTAGCGGCTTTTGCACAGCAACCTAAAAAGGAAGTGCGCGAGGGTAACAAGCTGTATAAAGAAGAAAAATATAAAGAGGCTGCTGCCCATTACCAGAAAGCTATACAAAAACAACCCGGTTATATTCCCGGCCTTTTCAACCTGGGTAATACACAATATAAGCAACAGCAGTTTGAAGCATCGCGCAAGATATACGAAGGAACAGCCAAGACCGCAACAGAAAAAAATGAGCAGGCGGCCGCCCACTACAACATAGGTAACACCTACCTGGAAGAGAAGAAGTATAAGGAAGCAGTGGAAGCGTATAAAAATGCTTTGCGCAAAAACCCACAGGACGAACAGGCGAAGTATAACCTCTCTTATGCACTTGAAATGCTAAAGAACCAGCAAGGTGGCGGGGGCGATGATAAAAATAAAAACGAGGATAAGAAAGATAAACAAGACCAGGACAAGCAGGATAAGCAAGACGAAAATAAAGACAATAAGAACGAAGAAAAGAAAGAGGATAAACAGGATAAAGAACAGCAACAACAACAAGACCAACAGGATAAAAAAGAAGAGCAGGAAGAAAAAGATAAACGCCCGAAACCACAGCCCAGCAAGCTTTCTGAGCAACAGGCAGAGCAACTCTTAAATGCTTTGCAACAGGAAGAAAAGAAGCTGCAGGATAAATTGAAGCAGGGTAAAGGGGTGCCCGTTAAGGTAGAAAAAGACTGGTAAGAATTAAACTGTCTGTATCTAAATCGGTTTGAAAGACAACTACGTTGCCAACAACTTATCAACATCGTGTTGAAAGATTTCAAAAAAAACTTTTAATTATTTTTTTTAGTAGAAGAAATTCTTTTTAATATTGTGATAGGATTGTGCTTACTAACCCATCCTAATAGTCCGGCGGAAATAAAAAACTGCCGGACTCTTTCTTTCAAGGCATTGCCGCACTAAGATTTTTTTCTCCTCATGTCATTCCATTATATAGCTTTTCACAAACCATACCGGGTGCTGTCTCAGTTCTCTCCCGAAGGTGATAAAGAAACATTGGCTGACTACCTGCAAGGTTTACCCAAAGATGTATACCCGGTTGGCAGGTTAGACTATGATAGTGAAGGATTGCTCTTACTGACGAACGACAAGAATCTGAACCATCAACTGACCGAACCCAAATTTGCACACAACAGAACATATCGGGTGCAGGTAGATGGAGACATAACTGCTGAAGCGATAAAAAAATTAGCGGCGGGTGTAACCATAACAGTAAACGGGAGACATTATAATACACTATCGTGCCTTGCTGAAAAATTATTGAGCGAACCGACGGTGCCACCTCGAAATCCGCCGGTAAGGTACAGGGCCAATATACCTACCTCCTGGATATCCCTTACGTTGACAGAGGGAAAGAACAGGCAGGTAAGAAAGATGACGGCGGCAGTTGGTTTTCCTACGCTCAGGCTCATAAGGTATGCAATAGGCCGGCTGACACTTGATGGTATTGAACCCGGCAGCTATACAGAATATGATGAGAGTATAAAAAACTTCTTTATGGCTTCGGAATAAGGGTTTAGTTTATTATGTTTAATGCTGATTAGCAGTCTGTAGTAATTGATAACCTGCTGGTCTGCGAGGAATAAACAAACTTACTTTCCCATCGTTATTTTGTTTATTAATGAATTCTTATGCCTGCTTATGGGGTAGGAAGCGTATTTTTGCAATGTTTTAAATCATTTTAGATAGTATATGTTCAACCTGATTTTATTTGGCCCTCCCGGAAGTGGTAAGGGTACACAATCACAGAATATTGTAGAAACCTATAAGTTGGCCCATATTTCCACCGGCGACCTGCTGCGCGAAGAAGTGAGCAAAGAGACCGCATTGGGCGTGGAAGCACAAAAATATATGGACCAGGGATTGCTGGTGCCCGATGAAGTAGTAATAGGCATGATAAGCGGCAAAATAGATGATATGCCGGATGCAAGAGGCTTTATCTTCGATGGCTTTCCGCGTACTAAAGAACAGGCTGAGGCCCTGGATAAACTGCTGGAGTTTAAAGAAACTTCTATAGAATTGGTTTTGTCGCTGGAAGTACCGGAAGAAGAACTCATAAAACGATTGGTAGGGCGCGGACAAACTTCCGGCCGTAGCGATGACACAGAGGAGGTGATCACTAAGCGCATAAAAGAATACCACGCTAAAACAGCTGCCGTGGCCAACCATTACGATGCATTCGGCAAACTGGTGAGGCTGAAGGGCGATGGCGATATAGCGGCTACATTCAAATTAATAACACAGGAAATAGATAAATATCTGCAACCCGCCTAGTGGAAAAAGGAAACTTCGTTGATTTAATCCGTGTCTTTTGCCGTTCGGGCAAGGGAGGGGCAGGAAGCTCACACTTCGCACGCACCAAGTTCAACCCCATGGCGGGGCCGGACGGTGGGGACGGCGGGCGTGGAGGGCATGTCATACTGCGTGGCAACAGCCAGCTATGGACACTGCTGCACCTGCGCTACCGAAAAAATATACTGGCACCCGATGGCCAGAACGGCAGCAAAAATAAATGCAGCGGTAAAGAGGGTGAAGATGTGATCATCGAAGTGCCACTGGGTACA
>DATCSV010000117.1:0-10185 GCA_036568285.1 Flavipsychrobacter sp.
TCGCCAACAAAATACTCTACTCTAAATTTCACGCGATTGTTGAGTGAATCACCGAGGTAACCTCCACCATTCGGAATCTTGCAAACCAGGGAATCAATTTGTCGTAAATAAGGTGGGCCATGCGACGTGCACTTGTTACAATATACCTCCACCGAAGGCACCGGTATCCTATCTGTCACATGCGCAGAGACATAATCAATTAATCTACTATTACTATCAAAAACTTTAAACGATATAAATCCTGATGATATAAGGGGCCTTAAGAAAAATAAACAACCTTGGTCTCGAATGATTTCTGCCCGTCCGGCTTGTATATCAAAATTATAACCTTCACATCGGCAATTTCCGTTTATTGCAGGCATATGCAATCTGCTGTAGTAGCTCGCATATATCGTGTCTTCGTAGTCAAATGCGCTGCTGAAATGCTGAGCTGATGCCATTGTACACAACAGGCAATATGTTATCATTATAACAAGGGTCTGCTTCATAGGCACACAAAGTATGTATTTACTACAAAGATGCTTTAAACTCCTGGTAGCTACCAAACTCTTCAGCCTCTGCAATGGTTGCCGTGCATCCTTGTTGTTCAGCTTCTGCTTCTATATTCTCTACCCTGTCGTCAGGACTTGGGTGTGTACTCAAAAACTCCGGCGGTACTGTGGCCCCGCCTTCCACTATCTTTCTGAAGAAATCTGCAGCCCCGTCTGCTTCAAATTTTGTAGGGCACAGGTAGGTTACCGATGCCATATCAGCCTCTCTTTCATCATCCCTGCTAAACTTCAGCCCTACCAACTGTGTTGCCACCTGCGATAG
Organism: Flavipsychrobacter sp.; assembly: GCA_036568285.1. GTDB lineage: Bacteria > Bacteroidota > Bacteroidia > Chitinophagales > Chitinophagaceae > UBA5543. The sequence goes on from DATCSV010000117.1 coordinate 814, forward strand.
TAATCCCTGGTCATTGCCCAGTACTATATCCAGCAGCGTTTGTATGCCATATATCTTCGTTAGTTGCTCGGTAGAGTGGCGTTTATCTGCATGGGCTATTTCATGCCCCATCACTCCCGCCAGGGCCGATTTACTGTCTAAATACTTTATCAGGCCCGTGTATACATATATGTAACCACCGGGTGTGCAGAAGGCGTTTTGCACATCGTCCTGTTTAATGATATATACCTCCCACAGAAACTCGTTCTTATAGGTCACCCTGCCACTATTAAGAATTTCGTTGCGGATACCGTTTATGTAATTGTATGCTGAAGCATAGGCAACCGGATCCAGCACAGGAAACTCCCCGGGTTTGGATGCAATCTCAGCCTTCACCTGCAACCCCAGTTGCTTATCATCCTCTATCGTGAACAGGTTAATACCTCCTCCACCTCCGTCTTTTTTGGAGCAACCGGTATACATCATTGGCGCACAGCACAACAGTAATACATATAGTTTTTTCATGAGGCTATTTTTATTTGTGACGAATATCTCTTCTTTAACAAAAGTATAAAAGAAAAAGTTGCAGCTCAGCAGTTACTTATACAGCTCATACCAGTCAAAATATCTCTTGATGATATTGTCCTTCTCCCCGCGTATATGATCCAGCAATGCAGTAGCTACGTGGGTGTGCTTCTTTTGCTTCAGCCATATCAGGCTCCAGGTACTTGTTATGGGCAGCCCTTTCACCGGTATTATCTGCAGGGCTCCGTTCTTTAGTTCATTCTTAATACCAATGAGAGGCATTACAGAGTAGCCTAAGCCTGCCATCACAGCCTGCTTCACCGCTTCATTAGATGTCAGTTCCATCTTCTTCAGTACCTTGATGTTATTCTTCTCAATAAATTTCTGCATGGTTTGCCGGGTTCCCGAACCCTGCTCCCTGAAGATGAGCGGCAGGTCTTCAAACAATTCTTTCTTTGTTTTCTTAGTATCGAGCTTTTCCTGCCCGTTGGCCACCAAAAACAATTTATTCTGCAACAAGTCTACCTTTTCTGTGTGCAATGCGGTCGGCAAAATAGAAACGAGCGAAAAATCTACCTCATTTTGCTCCAGGCTCTCTATCACCTTGCTTTTATTCGTCACGTCCATTATTAGCTCCACGGCCGGATGTTGCTTAAGAAAGCCCGCCAAAAAGTAAGGCATTACATATTTGCCGGTAGACACCACAGAAAGCTTTAAGCGGCCTATCAGTTCGCCCTTATACGCATGTGTTTTATAGTTAATGGCATATACCTGGTTCAGAATGGCTTCGGCAGCCAGTGCTATTTCTTTCCCAAAGTCTGTGATGTAAATATTCCTGCCTATCACCTCCGTAAGTGGAATATCAAATTGCGCCTGGAAGTTTTTCAACTGAATGGAAACCGCCGGCTGGGTAAGGTGCATCGCTTCTGCAGCTTTTGTGACACTACCTGTGTTCGCCACTTTCAGGAATATCTCTAACTGATTGAGTGTATAATTCATAAACTATCGTTATCAATTCTATTTCAAAGATAAATGAAAATATATGAATCACAAGAGTCATTTTTGCAACCGAAAAACATTTTCTATGGTAAAAGTAACTATTGCAAAAGGGGACGGCATAGGACCTGAAATAATGGATGCCACATTAAGAATTCTGTACGCGGCCGGTGCCCGTATAGAAACGGATGAGATCGTCATAGGCGAAAAAGTGTATCTGTCTGGCAACAGCTCAGGTATAGCCCCTGCCGATTGGGATATCATTCGCCGTAATAAAGTTTTCCTCAAATCGCCCATTACTACACCACAGGGCGGTGGTTACAAAAGCCTGAATGTGAGTACACGTAAATTCCTCGGCCTGTATGCCAACGTACGGCCCTGCAAAAGCTACACCCCGTTTATATCATCAAAGCACGGAAACATGGATGTAGTGATAGTAAGGGAGAACGAAGAAGACCTCTATGCCGGCATTGAGCACAGGCAAACAGATGAAGTGGTTCAGTGCCTCAAACTCATCAGCAGGCCGGGCTGCGAAAAGATAGTTCGATACGCATTTGAATATGCGGTGCAGCATGGCAGAAAAAAGGTCACCTGCTTTACAAAAGACAACATCATGAAGCAGACCGACGGGCTGTTTCACCAGGTATTTAAAGAAATAGCGGCGGAATACCCTCAAATAAAGTCGGAACACCGCATAGTAGATATCGGTGCCGCACTGCTGGCCGACAGGCCCGGAGATTTCGATGTGATAGTACTGCCCAACCTGTATGGTGATATCCTGTCAGATGTAGCAGCACAAATAGCGGGCTCGGTAGGCCTGGCCGGTTCCTCCAATATCGGTGAAGAATGCGCCATGTTTGAAGCTATACACGGTTCGGCACCGGATATTGCCGGCAAGAACATTGCCAACCCCTCGGGCTTGCTCAATGGCGCGGTACTCATGCTGCAACATATAGGACAAGCAGACATCGCTGCCAAAATTGAGAACGCATGGTTGAAGACCATAGAAGACGGCATACACACAGCAGATATATATACAGAAGGCGTAAGCAAACAATTGGCCGGCACCAGGGAGTTTGCAGAGGAAGTGATAAAACGCCTGGGCACCATACCGGAAACACTTCGCCCGGCTATGTCGCGCAACAATAAGCCGATAACACTGCCAAAATATAAACGCAGGACACCTGCAAAGAAAGAACTGGCAGGAGTAGACGTCTTCGTTCACTGGCAAGGAAGCCTCCCCGCAGAACTGGCGGCTAATCTGAAACTCGTAGAGCCCGATAGCCTGAAACTGACGATGGTAACCAACAGGGGTATAAAAGTATGGCCCGACGGATTTGAAGAAACGTTCTGTACCGACCACTGGCGCTGCCGCTTTTCGCCGGAATCAGGTGCGGGGATCACCCACCACGATATAATAGAACTACTGGGCCTTGCCAACAGCAGCGGCATAGAAGTAATAAAAACAGAAAACCTGTACACCTTCGACGGAGAACGCGGCTACTCACTGGGGCAGGGTCAATAAAACACATTTATATACTTCACAAAATCAAATAAAAATCATGCATCAGTTCAAACTTATCGACAGTAATTACACTGCAAGCGAGGCCAGGGAGATACTAATGGCCATTATCAACAGCAAAATACAATTTCATCAACTCAAAACTTTCAGCCACGACATACGCTATGGGATACCTGACGCGCATTCAGAAAAAAGGATAAAGGAACTGGAAGAAACGCGACGTGCTATCACTCAGTTCCTGCAGGAGCATCAGCACAGCGATATCACATTTGATGTAGCGTCAACGCTTACCATAAAAGTAACTTCAAAAGAGCCAAATGAATACCAACCTGCTGATTGATAACCTCACAAATCCTGCACTGTTATTTTTCCTGTTAGGGATAATAGCAGTGCAGTTAAAAAGCGACCTGGAAATTCCACCAGGCTCTTCCAAGTTCATTTCCCTTTACCTCTTGTTTTCCATAGGCTTCAAAGGTGGGCAGGAATTATCTCACGAGGTATTCAGTATGGAAATCTTCTGGTCAATAGCTATGGGTGTAGCTATAGCACTCGTTATTCCCATTTACACCTTCTTTCTGCTCAGGAGATACATGAACGTGTTTGACGCGGGAGCTATTGCTGCAGCATATGGGTCCGTCAGCGCGGTTACGTTTGTGTCGGCGGTGGCCTACCTGGAGGCGATGGATCAAACCTTGCATGGTTATATGGTAGCAATAATGGCGCTGATGGAATCCCCCGCCATTATTGCAGGCTTGCTGCTGATCTCAATGTTCAACCGCGAAGAACAAAGCGGGATAAAAAAACGGCACGCACTACAACATTCTCTTACCAACGGAAGTGTACTACTGATCATGGGTAGCCTGGCTATCGGCTACCTGGCCAGTGCGGAGCAGGCAGAGGGCATTAAACCATTTACGAATGATATCTTCAAAGGCTTTCTCGCCATCTTCCTGCTGGATATGGGCATAGTCAGCGGCAGGAAGATAGGCACATTGGTCAGGCATGGCTGGTTCCCTTTCGCCTTTGCCACTATCATACCGCTGGTCAATGGTTGCCTGTTTGCAGCTGCCAGTTCGCTGGTCACGCAGAAGCACAGCGACAGGTTCATATTTGGTGTGCTTGCTGCCAGCGCCTCTTATATCGCTGTGCCTGCGGCTATGAAGATAACCGTACCCAAAGCAAACCCCGGCCTGTTCTTACCGATGGCACTCGCAGTGACGTTCCCTGTTAATATTACCATCGGCATGCCCGTATATTATTATGTAGCACAGTTTTTTTAGTTGACTAGTGGGGTAAAGACAGCGCGGGCATTCATGCCTGCGCTGTTGCTTGCACCCTCCCCCAAAAAAAACTATATGTGATATAAGAATAATAAATTAGGACAGTCCATATATTAAGCCTACCTTCACATTAGAATTTGGTTTCAGCTATTTTGCTCTTCTGATATATTGGTGACAGACGTTACTCTTTTCTTCAGTTTTTCCCGGTATCTGGCCAGTATTAATTAATTTTTTTAACAGTTATTTTATGAAGATTTACGTTGGCAATATCAGCTACGACACTACAGAAAACACGTTGCACAAAGTATTCGCAGAGTATGGCGAGGTACTTTCTACAAGGATTATGACAGACAAATTCACAGGCCGCACGCGTGGCTTCGGTTTTGTTGAAATGTCAAGTGATACAGATGGCGCTAAGGCTATCGAGGGTCTGCACGACACTATGGTAGACAACCGCAACATTATTGTAAACGAGGCAAGGCCACAGGTAGAAAGAACTGCCGGCGGTAACTCAGATTACAACAGGCGCTCAAGCAACAGGTACTAATTACAGTACCCGATCATATCGTTCCTTCTTGGATTACAACAAGGCAAATGGCATACGGAAATCGTGTGCCATTTGTTTTTCAACCACAAAAAAAACAATGCCGCATTACACATTAATACAAAACGCAGTCGCGACAATAGGAATATTAGCCCTACTATTCATTAGCCTGAAGATGATTATAATGAGCCACTACGGGCTGGTTAACAAATTCAGTATATTCGTCTTTTCACTAAGGCTGATCAATAAACCACAGATATCCGGCTTTGACAATATAGCTATGCGCAGCTATATCAAACGTAGCAATACTATCAACAAGATGTTCTACTTCGTTGCCGGTAGCATCCTCTTATTGTACTTTATTATTAATTCTGCTTTGCGCAATTAGCAATAAGCTTATTCCTTCGGAGCCTGCCTCCTCACATATTTTGTCAGTATCACTATCATCTGCCCCTCTATACGTCCCTCTATCTGTTCCGTATTGTCCTTTACCAGGTGAATATTCCTAACCACTGTGCCCACCCTTGCATTTACCGTTGATCCCTTTACGTCCAGCGATTTGGTGAGCACCACCGTATCACCCTCGTGCAGCTGTGCACCGTTGGCGTCTTTGTGCAGGTCCACACTGGCATCATTCTCATGGTCGCCGGTTGCTTTGGCCCATGCCATACGCTCGTCGTCCAGGTACATCATGTCCAGGCTCTCAGCAGCCCATGCTTCGTTCCTCAACCTGTTCAGCATACGCCAGCTCACTACCTGCACGCCCGGCACCTCGCTCCACATACTGGTGGTCAGTACGCTCCAATGGCTACCGTCCAGTTCCTCCTTCTTTTCTATCTGCGCCAGGCATTTATCGCATATGAGGATGTTGTTTTCTTCGTAGCCGCCTGTTTGCGGTGGCACTTCATATACATTCAGTTTACTCGTTGCCCCGCATAGTTCGCATTGGTTGCCACTGCGGGCTATCAATTTTTCTTCCAGTGTCATCAGCCTGTTCTTTAAGGGTGCAAAGATAATAAAAGGGTTGAGCAAGCATATGTATCAAAATATGGCAATTCATTACCTTTATTTCAATTATGCACTACACAGCAACCGTTCAGGGCAACCGCAGGTTTGAGGTATTCGGCGAAACAAACGAATTGGCCGGAACAATGGAGTGCAACTTCTGGCGACCGGCAAAGGCGGTAATAGCCATCGGCGATACTGTATATCATATAGCGCCATCAGGCTTCTGGCAAACGACAATGATAGTTACCCGGCACAACAGCCCGTTTGCAGAAATAAAATTCAGCATGAGCAAAGGACTGAAGATCAATTTCAGCACAGCGGCTACCACTTACTTTTTTAAGTATAAGGGCTTTTGGCATACCCGCTATGCAGTGTGGGATGAATACGGTCAGGAAACAGGCATCATAGAACCTCATTTCAACTGGAAGGCCCTGAAGTACAGCTACGATATGGAAATACATGCCCATACACTGGACAAAGAAGCCGCCCAACTGTTGCCGCTGCTTATGTTATACTGCCTGCGTTATACCAGGATGTTGGCGGCTGGAGCTTATTAGCACAGCAGGACTATGCAGCCCTCAATATCTTTTCCATTTTTTTACCCTTGGCCAGTTCGTCTACCAGTTTGTCTAAGTAACGGGCTTTTTGTGTTAAGGGGTTTTCTATCTCCTCCACCCTGTACCCGCAGATGACCCCGGTAATAAGATGGGCATTGGGGTTTAGTTTTGCCTTCTTGAAAAATGTTTCAAAGGTTACCTTTTCGTCAATGAGTTGCTGCAGTTTCTTATCGTCAAACCCCGTCAGCCATTTTATCACCTGGTGTAGTTCTCCCTTCGTCCTGCCCTTCTTTTCCACTTTGGTTACGTAATGCGGATATACCGAGGCAAATGTCATATTGGCTATACGTGCATCATGTTCAGGTGTTGTTTTCATTATCTCGTATTTGTGGCGCTATAAAAATACGATAATTATCGTGCGGGTGGGCAACCATACATTTTGCTTCTGAAAGCCATATCTTAGTAAATTCAATAAACATACCCTTATGCACAAATCGGCACTACTACTGTTTCTGGCACTCTCCGTTTTCTTTTGCAATTGCAAAAAAGAAACTACCGCACAGGTACAAACCATCACCGACACAGTTTTTGTAGAAGTGCGTGATACTGTAACAATACCCACGTTAATCAGCGATACCGCTACTACGTTCATCATTATTCGTCATGCCGAAAAAGAAAGTACTGGCTCAGACCCCAACCTGTCTGCTGATGGTATATTAAGGGCTGAAGAGTTGAAGCGTATTTTAGGCAATATCAACATAAACGCTATTTACTCAACTACGTACAACCGTACCAAACAAACGGTGGCACCGCTCGCAACAGCCAAAGGCATCACGGTAACAGAATATGCAACAAGTAAGCCATATGCTCAATTGATAAGTGACATCCGCACAGCCAATCGTGGCAAAACGGTTGTAATAGTTGGTCACTCTAATACGGTACCGGATATACTGAAAGAACTGAGCAAAAATGCTTTTTCTGTAACTATCAACGAGAGCCAGTACGACAACCTGTTTATCGTCAACCTGCCCGACGGACTCGGGCCTACTATCATCCACCTTAAATATGGGAAAGAAACGCCTTAAACTTTATAAGGTACAACTATCATTATTGCCCCTCCAGCACGGGGGCATCTTTCAGCAACTCGCCCAGCCCGTCGGGCAGGAACGGCCTGCCTCCGGTCGACTTAACACAAGTCCCTGTGAACACCCCCGTAGTATATTTCTTTCCGTTCTTCAGTATGTGCTGTACCATATGCAGCTTGGGTTGGCCGCTTGGGTCTTTATACAACTCGCAGGTCACTGCAAACTCATCGCCCCTCCGCAGCGAGCGGAAAAAACTGATGGTGTATTTAGACAGCACCATATTCACACCCTGCTTTGCCTGCTCTTCCAGGTCGAAGCCCAGTGTATCTTTGATAAAAGCATGCCTGCAGTCCTCCATATAAAACGGGTAGTACAACCCGTCCATAATGTCCTGTACATCTATATGCTCGTCCTTTACAGTATATGTTTTATGATAGCCTTGTAGTTCCATTCTTGCAGCGGTGTTTTTTGTGGAGGGTGAAAGTACAATTTTTTTAGTGCTACCGCGGTTTTGCAACCGGCATTCAAGGTGAAGAAGCTTGATGCCATGTGCTTGAGTTTCTATAGGTGCACATCGTATTTCAGGTACCAATCTAAGGCGGAAGGCTTGTGCCGGGGTGGGTTGCTCCACCCACTTATTTAACAATATGCCCACATATTGAGTATATACTGCCGGTTGACAAGTCTGGCTTTTATAATGGGAAGGCGTCTATAATTTTATATCACTTTATAAATCCTTTTAAGAAGCGCTTTCTTTAAAATTCAAGCATTTTTATTCATCATTAAAAAAAACAATATTATGAAAACAATCAAATTAGCTTTTATCATCGCTCTCGCAATGTTCATGACGATACAAGCCGAAGCCCAATGTCCGCCATCCCCTCCCGGGTGCGGTACATGGGGACTTGAAAACACTACAGGCTGCGACCTGGACTTTGTATGGGAAACACCGCCGCCATGTGTGGTTACGCAGGGTGCGGGTACATTGTATGCAAATACTCCGATTACCCCTTGGCCTGCCCCTTGTATTCAGGCTGGCGACTGCGGTTATAAATGCCCCTGGGCCTTGCGTTTGATAGACCCGCCTAATCCAGGATATGTTTTTTACGGCAACGGTATTGCCAACACGTATTTTAATGTGATACAATGCGCCAGCTGTTCCAGCGGTTGGATAAAGGCCACCTACATACCCATGCCGGGAAGTATTCCTAATCATGTGCTAAAATTCGAATGCCAACCGTAACGACATATGGGAGCTGATACATATCAGCTCCCTTTTTTTTGGCCACCGGCGCCAATGTCCCGCAGGCCTGTCCGAATGGATGTTTCATCCGAGTGGGCAATTCGTGTCTGTTAGTTCATCCGGTTTGCAATCGGCATTCAACGTGAAGGAGCTAAATACTATGGGGAACAATGCAATAGATTTACCTAGTCTTCCTGCTACCGCCAGTTTGCAACTGGTGGTAACAAATAGCACAAGTTTGCAACTGACCTGTCAAAAATTTGACCAAACAAACTATTTAACGTATATTTGCTATAATAAAACGTACCACCCATGCACCCACCACCACGCATAGCCCGTAGCACCCCGCTGCTACATAACACAAAAAGATTACAACTAAACGCCCCGCCACACACGGGGCGTTTTTATTATTTGTTAACTCTGAAGCGCAACAGGTTTTGGTTAACAAAAGTTAACAAAATAGATTGCATTACACAGATTATCAATGAGTTGCGAAATACAAATTGCAACCCGCAGTTACAGCAAAAAACAGCAGAGTTAACAAAATCAGCAAGGTGGCTGGCGGCAAAACCCTTAATTTTGTCAACTTATATTATGGCGACGAAAAAGGCGAAGAAAGACGACAAATTACAA
>DATCSV010000118.1:0-7970 GCA_036568285.1 Flavipsychrobacter sp.
AGATATTTAACGCAAGTAACAGCGACAACTCCCCGCAGACCCGTAGCGATGCCAAAGGCCCTGAGCCGGAAGCAGTCGCTATTGGTACGATACATGATACTACTTATGCCTTTATAGGGCTTGAGCGTATAGGTGGTGTGATGGTTTACGATATAAGCAATCCTGCGGCACCTGTTTTTGTGGATTATATAAATACCAGGGATACCGCTGCATTTGGTGGTGATAACGGCCCTGAAGACATCAAGTTCCTGCATGCCGATAAAAATCCGCATGGCAAGCACTACCTGCTGGTATCCAACGAGGTAAGTGCTACTGTGGCAGTGTTCGAGGTAAAGGTATCACCTGTATCTGTGCAGAACATACATGCCAACCTCAGCAAATTGAATGTATATCCTAACCCGGTAGCAAATGGGCAACTGTTTTTCAGTACTACGGTTTCCGGGTTGCTGATGGATATGAACGGCCGCACTGTCAGCTCATTCAAAGAGACCAATAGCATCAGCACTGCTCACCTGCCTGCAGGTGTATATATACTCCATGCGGAAGGTTTTGCACCTGAGAAAGTAGTGGTTCAATAATTTTACGTATTCTCTGTTTTGTTACAAAAGCCTGCATTTTTGTGTGCGGGCTTTTTATTATTTGTAATAATTGTCGTATATTTGTTATTGTAAACAGATATAAACCTATGCACCCGCCAGGCTATCACAAATATTGCATGTTGAATTTACGATATATATTACCCCGCTCAAAAGGCGGGGTTTTTGTTGGAAGGTATTTTCCGAAAGGAATACCGTTTCAGTTAACAAAAGTTAACAGATTGTGCATAGCGCATTTAAAATCAATCATTTGTGGAGGTGTAATATTGCTGTCAGTTAAACTGCCAATACCCCGGGTTAACAAATTTTACTCGTTTTTGCACCTTTTTTCTAAAAGGTATGGGGGTATTTGTCCCGCTGGGTGTCACTACTATATGCAGGCCTTGCAACAAGCAGTTATCTTTGCACCCGAAAAAGCTACCCACAGGATGCCGGATATAGGTATTATACATACCACAAGGGATATTGACCTTGTGTTCGAACAGGTGTTCAAAGAACATTTTAAAAATCTGCATGCCTATGCCTGCTCTATATTGAAAGATGAGGACGAAGCGGAAGAAATGGTGCAGAATGTGTTTTATAAGCTGTGGGAGAAGAAAGAAAAGATAGGCGAATTACAATCGGTGCCGGCCTACCTCTACCGCTCTGTATATAATGAGTGTATGAACTATGTGAAGCATGAAAAAGTGAAAATGACATACGAAGCGCACGCGGTACATCACGGTGCTATGGCCGGACAAGCTGCAGATACCGCAACAGCGAAAGAACTGGAACATCGTATAGCGGAAGCACTGGCAGGCCTGCCCGAGCAATGCCGCACTATTTTTCAGCTCAGCCGGTTTGAAGAGTTGAAGTACAGGGAGATAGCTGACAAAATGGGGCTTTCCGTAAAGACAGTGGAGAACCAGATGGGCAAGGCGCTGAAAATTTTGAGAACCAAATTGGCAGACTATATCAGTGTAATAGGACTGTTATTAATAACCCTGATAAAATAAGCTGTAGTGAAGCAAGAACAAAGCCATATAAATGATGACCTTTTGGTGAAGCACCTGCTGGGCGAGGCTACGGCTGAGGAACAGGCTGAGGTGATGGCGTGGGTGGAAGCAAATGAGGCGAACAGGAAGTACTATAGTGATTTCAAGCTCATTTGGGATAACAGTAAAAACCTGGCTGCGGCTAGTAAGATAGATGAAGGCGCTGCCTGGCAACGCTTCCAACAAAGGGTAGCCACTGAAAAGCCTGCAACCAGTACTATTCCTCTTGGGCGTCGTATCAACTGGATGCGTGTAGCCGCTATATTGGTGTTAATGGTAGGCGGTGCATGGATGGCCCGTTACATGGTATGGGGCACTAATACACAATTGGTGGCCGGTAATGTGGTGATAACGGAGACGTTGCCTGATGGTACTACCGTGACGCTGAATAAAGGTGCGGTGCTGGAGTACAACAGCCGCATGCGTGGTAATACCCGCAAGGTATCTTTGGAAGGAGAAGCTTTTTTTGATGTAACACCTGATAAAAATAAACCGTTTGTCATTACGGCCGATGATACGAAAATCAAGGTGGTGGGTACTTCATTTAACGTAAAATCTACCGACGCAAAAACCGAGGTAATAGTAGAAACGGGTATAGTAGAGGTAAGTAAAAGGGAAAATGCAGTAATGCTGAAACCCAATGAAAAAGCCACAGTATTGCAGAGCAGCGAGGTGCCGCTGAAGGAAGCGGTGGACGACGTACTGTATAACTACTACCGCACTAAAGAGCTGGTTTGCAAAAACACCCCGCTATGGCGCCTGGTAGATGTGCTGAACGATGCTTATAACGTTAATATAGAGATAGGCGATGCCCGGCTGAAGAATATGGAAATTACCACGACGTTTAAAAATCAAAGCCTCGATGATGTATTGGAAGTTATCAGCCGGACATTGAATGTGCGTGTAGAAAAGAATGGAAAAAATATTGTGCTCAGATAATTTGAACAGGAAATGAGATCAGCCCGTCTGTACATCACCATATTAGCTATTACTCTGTTCCCCCTTATCAGCGGGGCGCAGTCGCATTTGAGTAAGGGGGTATCCGTAAAGGCGACCCAAAAGACGGTAGAGGAAGTACTGGATATTATTGGCAGGCAGGGCAAGTTCTATTTTTCTTATAATAGTAAAGTTGTACCCGCCGATAGCCTGGTGGATATAGACGCGTGGAATAAAACAGTAGTGCAGGCATTGGATGCCCTATTCAAGCCCGGGCGGTTTGAATATAAAGAAACTCAAAACCATGTGATCATACAATCGCCGTCAGCCGGGCAATACTGGTACGTGAGCGGCTATGTGATTGACGGGCTTACCGGCGAAAGGGTAAGGGATGTGAGCGTATTTGATGCCGGCCAGTTGGTGGCTTCTCTCACTAACGACCAGGGCTACTTCAAGCTGAAGCTGAGAGACAAAATGCCGTCCACTACTATCAACGTCAGCAAATCTTTATATAACGATACGCTGATCAACATCAAACCCGGGGTTGACCAGGAAGTGAAAGTAACCCTCAACCCGAGGTCGATATCAATGGACACCGTAGTCATCAGTAGCAAGGAAAGCTTTGTAGAGGGTACCTGGCTGGGTAAGGTTTTTCTATCGTCAAAGTTGAGGATGCAGAGCCTGAACATAGGTAAGTTCTTCGTGGATATGCCGGTGCAAGGCTCTATTATTCCGGGGTTAAGTTCGCAGGGGCGGATGAGTGCCCAGGTTGTCAATCGATTCTCTTTCAATATGCTGGGGGGATATACTGCCGGCGTAGATGGGATGGAAATGGCGGGAGTGTTTAATATCAATAAGAAAAGTGTACGCTACCTGCAGGTGGCTGGCGTATTTAACGTAACGGGCGGCAACGCCGCCGGTGTACAGGCATCGGGTGTATATAACCAGGTAATGGATTCCGTAGCCGGTCTGCAGGTAGCTGGTCTTGCTAACGTAGTTAAAGGGAAAGTAGCAGGTGTGCAGGGCGCGGGTATTTATAATCTTTCAATAGGCAGGGTGACAGGTGGCCAGCTTTCAGGTGTAGTTAACACCACAATCAACAGGCTGGACGGTTTGCAAGCCGCCGGTGTTATCAATAGCGCGATAAAAAATGTGGCAGGTGCACAAGCTGCCGGTGTTATCAACCTGGCGATAAAAGATGTAAAGGGTGTACAAGCTGCCGGTGTAGTGAATGCCTGTGCTGGTAGTATGCGCGGCCTGCAGGTTTCCGGCGTGGTCAATTATGCTACCAGGCTGCGAGGTGCGCAGATAGGGCTGGTAAATATAGCAGACAGTTCCTCCGGTGTGGGTATTGGTTTGTTCAGTTTTGTATTAAAAGGTTATCACAAGATGTCGGTATCGGCAAACGAAGCTTTTACATATAATGTGGCTTTAAAAACCGGAACGCACTGGTTGTATAATATATATTCTGCGGGCGCTTCACTTCAGCAAGGAGGCAATGCCTATATCCTGGGTACGGGCTATGGTAGCGAGCTGCCCATTAGCAAACGCTTCTCCATTAATCCTGAGTTGACCGGGCATGCCATCTACCTTGGCAACTGGTCGGAAGTAAATAGCATGGTCAGGCTTCAGTTGAATCTGAATGTGCACCTGGGTAAATACGTTTCCCTCTTTGCAGGTCCATCCTTTTCCGGCTATTGGGATAATAAGCAGCCTAAAGTAGAAGGTTATAAAACGGAGATTCTGCCGTCAGGCTATAAGCGTACCGCCTATGGCAGCAACCTGAGCAGTTGGGTAGGCTGGAATGCCGGTGTTACAATTTTTTAAGTTCTTTGGATAGGGGTAATAACCCCGTTCGGTGTCATTCTATCAAACAACAGGATTTTTTATGACATCAAGATTTTTAGCGGGGATTGTGTGTATGTTTTCAGCCTTAACCGCGTCGGCGCAGGAAGGTGGTAAAATAAAAGAGAGCAATGCACACATAGGTTTTGTATACCCTTTAAGTACCAACTGGACTGATGCAGTTAATTATAAAAACAGGTTTTCCATTCATGCTATAGCAGGTGTATCGGCGTCAGAAGAAGCGTTCTGCGCATCGGGTGTCGCTAACTATATACGTTACAACGGCAATGGCCTGGTGGCAGCGGGTTTTGCTAATATCATCATGGACCGCGCCAGTGGCACCCAGTTTGGCGGGTTTATGAACTTTGTGAAGAACGATGCAAGAGGATTGCAGGCAGCGGGTTTTGCCAACATCACAGGCCGCAGCCAGGGACTACAGGCCGCAGGCTTTGCCAACATTAATTCAGGTAACACACGCGGTGCGCAATTAGGTGGTTTCTTAAACCTGGCTAAGTCAGTCAATGGTTTCCAGGGTGCTGGCTTTATGAACATCGCTAAGGATGTAGATGGTGCCCAGGTGGCGGGGTTTGGTAATAATGCTGTTAAGGTAAAAGGCACGCAGGTGGCAGGCTTCTACAATATCGCAGGTTCTGTCAACAGCCAGGTAGCGGGTTTCATCAATGTGGCGCAGGATGTAAAGGGCGTGCAGTTGTCTGGCTTTATGAACATTGCGGATAGCTGCGATTTTCCCATCGGTTTTATTAACATCAGCCGGAAGGGGGAGATGTTTATCGGTGTTACAGTGGATGATAACCTGACTACATTAGCCACGTTCCGTTCTGGTGGTAAATACCTGTATGGAATAGTAGGTATAGGTGCTAACTTCAGATACCCCACGGCGGTATACGCATCGGAGGCTGGTATCGGTGCCCACCTGCCATTGGCTAAAGGTTTCAGGCTGAATGCCGAGGTTGTATCCACTTCATTGTCAGACTACTGGACCACGGTGCAAATCAACTCTTCGTTCCGCCTGCTGGCAGCGGTGAAGCTGGGCAACAGGGTAGAACTGTTTGCCGGACCCACGTACAATTACGCCTTCTCCAACGACAGTATGTACGACGATAATGGTACCAATGTTATCTGGAGCAGGAACCAGTGGGGCTACTACCAGCGCATGTACATAGGCGGCATCGCCGGCCTGCAGGTAGACATCCAGTAATCAGGCACATTCATTATTCATTCAAACTCAATAGAAGCATTGAGGGTGGCATAGTACACCCGGTTAGAAAAACATCAATAATCATGATACGGACGAAAAATCTTTTATTCTTGGCTGTCGCTGTCTTCAGTTTGCACACAGCGGTAGCCCAACAAGCAGAACCGGTAAAGACTACACAGCAAAAAAACTTTACTCAAAAGGTACGCGGCAGGGTACTGGATGCGGAATCTAAACAGCCATTGGCAGGCGTAATAGTAGTTGCCAAATCAGATAACCAGCTGAATGCAGTAACAGATGGGGATGGTTATTTCACCATCAGCAATGTTCCTGTGGGCAGGCAGTCGTTCATGTTCCAGTATATGGGCTACGAACCTGCTGTAGCTTCGGAAGTGTTGGTTACCTCAGGCAAGGAACTGGAGCTGAATATGGCGATGACAGAAAGCCTGCAGAAGCTGGATGAGGTGACCATAAGCGCCACCCAGGAATCAGCCAGGGCAATGAACGAATTTGCGACTATAAGCTCACGCTCGATTTCGGTGGAAGAGACAAAACGGTATGCGGCGTCGTTTGCTGATCCTGCCCGTATGGCGCAGAATTTCATGGGCGTATCCAACGGAGGAGATATGTTCAATGGTATTATTGTAAGAGGTAACTCGCCTAAAAATGTACTGTGGAGGCTGGAAGGCATCGAGATACCTAATCCCAATCACTTCAGCGGACTGGGTACAACGGGCGGTGCCATCAGTATGCTGAACGCCAATGTGCTGGGTACTTCCGATTTCTATACAGGTGCGTTTCCAGCCGAGATGGGTAATGCGTTGTCGGGTGTTTTTGATATGAAGTTTCGCAATGGCAATACAGAGAAACGCGAACACACTTTCCAGTTGAGTACGTTGGGCACAGAACTGGCCAGTGAAGGGCCATTTAAGAAAGGCGGCAAATCGTCTTACTTGCTCAACTACCGTTATTCTACACTGGCGCTGCTCGATAATATAGTGAGCTTCGGCGGTGTGCTGCCCAAATACCAGGATGCATCCATTAAGCTGAACTTTCCTACGGCTAAGGCGGGTACGTTCTCATTATGGGGGGTGGGCGGCTACAACAGTGCTTATAAAGACCCTGTAAAAGACAGCAGCAAGTGGACGGACGACGATCCCAACTTTGTGTTGAAAGCGGACAATATGATGGGCGTGGCGGGTATTTCACATACTTATTTCACGGGCAAAAACTCGTATCTCAAGACAGTAGTGTCAGCTTCTTATGAAAAGGATAAGGAACTGGTAGATACACTGAACCCTGCGCAGGATTATCGTTCGGTACATGTGGCGAATGAGTCGTTTGTAAATAATGCCTACCGGGTGTCTGTACTATACAATACCAAGCTGAATAACAAGAACACGGTTCGTTTCGGCGCAATAGGCCAGCAACTGGGTTACAAGCTGAGTAATAATTATTTTGACGAATATGCAAATCAGTGGAAATCTTTCCTGAACAGCGAGGGCGATGCGCAGTACTACCAGGCTTATGCTCAATGGAAGCACAGGATGACCGAAGACCTGACTTTTGTTAGCGGTGTACATGGGTCATACTTTGCGCTCAATGGCAGTTATAGTATTGAACCTCGTATAGCAGCTACCTATACATCGGGGAAGAATAGTTTTTCACTGGCTACAGGCCTGCACAGCAAACCTGAGCATCTTTCTACTTATATGTTCCAGAGCAAGAAACAAGGGCAGGCGGACACGTATCCTAACAAAGACCTGGGATTGCTGAAAGCCTACCATGCAGTTGTAGGATATGAAAGACAATTGCCCTTGAATATGCGTTTCAAGACTGAGGTATATTACCAATATTTATACAATATTCCGGTAGAGAAAGACAGCACCGGAGGCTTCTCTATTATCAACGCGCTGGATATATACTCATTATTTAATACACAGCAGTTGGTGAGCGACGGTACAGGACAGAATTATGGTATAGACTTCAGCCTGGAGCGCCCGTTCCTGAACAATTATTATATACTGGCAACAGCATCATTGTATAAATCAACATACACCGATTACCTGGGAGACGAGTACAATACCACCTTCAACAGGGGTTATCAACTGAATGTAGTGGGTGGTAAGGAGTTTTTGATTGGCAAAAGTGGCAGGAAGATCCTGGGACTGAATGGAAAGGTATTGTATAGTGGTGGGATGAGGGAATCTCCCATTGATCTGAACGGTTCTATACAGTCCGGGGAGACGGTATTAGTTCCAAAGCAATATTTCACCCGCCAGGTGCCTGCTTATTTCCGCACCGACCTGGGCGTGTATTACAAAATCAACAATAAGCGGGTTA
>DATCSV010000119.1:0-2176 GCA_036568285.1 Flavipsychrobacter sp.
GATATAAATATTAAATATCGACCTTTTGATGAAGTAATAATTTAATTTTACTACATTTGTGACGAATTGATAAACAGTTAAAACATAACTCAATACATATGAACAACAACAATGAGACAAAAAACGTTCAGGCAACTGTTAACGAAAAAGTAGAGAAGAAATCGTACAGCAAACCAGAATTGAAAAAATTTGGCGGTCTGTCAGAGTTAGTACAATTTAACCCTGGCATAGGAACTGACGGTGGTATTGCTGATTGCTCTTTATCATAAAAAACATGCAGAACGCATCCATATAGCTCATGTCAGCTATTTATGGTGTTTATAATATTAATACAGAAGGTTGTGAAAGTTGCTTCAGGCAGCTGGCACAACCTTTTTTTGTTGCCGATAACTGGATTGGCAACAACATAGGCCTTGGCCAGCGTACTATCTACAACACGCAGGAATCATTTGAAGACAAATATCCGCTAGAAGATAAGAATGCTGCTATCACACTTGTCGGCGACTTCAGGCTTGACGACAGAGAATCATTAATCAGTAAATTAGGCCTCCACCCCACTACTCGCAATACTGATGGGTATTTAATATTAGAGGCCTATAAGAAATGGGGAATTAATTGTACCCAACACCTGTTGGGCGACTTTGCTTTTGTGATTTGGGATGCTAAAGAACAACTACTGCACTGCTTCACAGATCATTTTGCCACAGTACCCCTGTACTACTATTATAACGGGCAAAAATTTTTCTTCGCCTCAGATATTCGCCAACTTGTTGCAGTAGATGGTGTTCCCAATAAAATCAATGAAAACAAACTTGCCACCCTGGTAGTAGAGACCGCAGGCGATATGTTCCGTACAGAAACATGGTTCAAAGATATTTATCCCGTTCCTGCGGCGACAGTTATTACGGTTGGCGAGAATGGAATAAAAAAGTTACCGTATTGGGAACCAACTATTGGGAAACCCCTCCATTTCAAAAATGAAACGGACTTTAGAGAAGCATTTCAAGATGTCTTTTTTGCAGCTGTAAAAGACAGGCTCAGGAGCCATTACCCCGTTACAGCACTACTAAGCGGAGGGTTGGACTCCTCTTCAGTTGTAGCTGTAGCAGCCAAAATATTAGAACGAGAGAATAAAGAGCTGCATGTATTTTCGTCCGTATTGCCGGATGGTGATAATAGCGGAATAGAAGATGAAAGGTATTATATCGACCTGTTCAAACAATTCCCCAACATTAACATACACTATATCAACGAAAGGGATACGGGCTTTTTAAATAATATTAAAAAACTACATAGCGAACAAACATCATTCCCGCTAACGTCCCGCCATTACCTTTATGATGCGTTTGCAAAAGAAGCGACAGCTTTAGGCTCCAGAACTATTCTCGACGGGTCATATGGCGAACTGGGGGCAACACACCATGGGCATGGCATATACGCTGAGCAATTGAAGAACCTTAATTGGCTTTGGTTATGGAACGAGCTTAATGCCCGTAAGAAACTAACTAACGAATCAGTATTATACAATTTGCGTTATCATGTTTTGAAACCGTTTGTACCCGAAGCACTGATATACCGAAAAAGAGATGAGGCAAATTTGTTTAAACAGAATAAGTACAATTTCCTCAATCCTGATTTATCAAATCAGCTGGAAAACAAATTGGCATTAAGTAAAGATCAATTAAGAAGACGTTATATTAAGCCCCTAACTAATCACAGGCTTAACCAACTCAATACCATTAAGACCACACAACATAAGGGTAATCCAAGAATGAGTTTCGAAACAGGTGAATACAGATATCCGTTTCGCGACATCAGGGTAATAGAATTCGGGATAAACGCACCGGCGCAATATAAGATCAGGAATGGATATAAACGTTATATGGTCAGGGGCGGCCTTGACGGTATCTTACCCAAAGAAATACAATGGCGGATGGATAAGAAACCATTTTCACCTGATTACTTTAGAAGATATAATTCACAGATTGGAAAAGCGAAAGAGTTTTTGAATGACATTTCCGATAACGACCCGGTGAGAAATGTAGTAAATGTTGATCAACTAAAGACCTGGGCCAATATATTAGTGTCCGACACCGAAAAAAATAATAATACGCTTATTATTGCACTTCATTATTTACCACAAGGTATATATCTTATCAATTTTCTAAGACGTTTC
>DATCSV010000120.1:0-13536 GCA_036568285.1 Flavipsychrobacter sp.
ATGGCCGCGGGTGGTTGCGGGCATTTATAACTGCTGACGATTTCCACACTGATACTGTCGTTGTCGTTGAGAGTGTTCGCGCTCCATACGCTGCCCGTAGCACCCACTACATCCACACCATTGCGCTTCCATTGGCATACAGGGTTGTTGCCTGCGTTGGTAGCGGTAGCAGTAAAGGTTACATATTCCCAGGGTTTGAGCGGTCTGTTTGGGGTGGCGGTGATGCTGACGGATGGCGCCAGCCAGGGCAGTACAGTCATGGTAATATCGTTGCTCTCGTCAGTATAAGGTGCGGAGCATTTGGTATTGTCCGTCATCCTGCACAGTATTATATCCTGGTCATTTAATGTGGTAGTGGTGAGTACGGGATTAGTACCCGCCAATTGGTTGTTGATGTACCATTGGTATTGCGGTGTGCCGCCGTGGTTGTTGGGGTAGGCGGTAAAGGTAGCCGGGTCTCCCTGGCAAACCGAATCAGCCGGGTTAGCCGTAATGACCACGAAGGGTAAGGGATTAATAACCACCCTGATACTATCCTTCGGAGAGGTACAGCCATTGACGGTTACAATAGCATAATACTTACCCGTATCGCTGAATTGCATATTGGCACGGCCTGGGTTTTGCACAGATGCATTAAAACTACCCGGCCCTGACCATGAGTAAGCGCCACCTGATACTGTATTGGCAGACAGGTTGAGCGTTTCGCCCAGGCAGAGCGGATTATTGTAACTGAGCGCGGGCGTAGAAGGTATGGGGTATATGGTTGCCAGTGTGCTATCACTATAACTGCAGCCGTTCAGGTCAACCATCATGCGGTACCAGCCCGATGCAGCGGGGGCGGCGTTGGCTATAATCGTATCGTTGGCAGCGGAAGTAAAATTGCCAGGGCCTGTCCATGCATAGACAACGCCTGCGGATGAACTGTCAGAAAATAACTTTAGTGTATCACCATGACAGAGGGGGCTGTTGTTGCTTACAGTTATGGTATCGGGGCGGGGCTTTACTGTGACCGTGGTAGTGTCTTTGCTGATGCAGCCGTCTTTTGTTACAGTAACGATATAATGGCCCGATACGGATGATGAGGCGGGATAAACGAATGGGTTTTGTGTGGCACTGCTGAAACTGCCCGGCCCCGACCAACTGTAACTTACCCCGTTTGTAGTGCTAACACTTGTGAGGTACACCGTATCGCCCTGGCAGAAGGGGGAGTTATTGGTGGCAACGGGTTTTGTAGGGAGGGGTTTTATTAATACAATAGCCGTGTCTTTATAGCTGCAACCATTGAGCGTGGCGGTAGCAATATAGGTGCCGCTATTGGTACTGATAGCATTACTGATAAAGGGGGTGGGAATGGAGGCATTGAAACCGCCGGGCCCTGCCCAACTATAAGACACACCGGTAAAACTACTGTTGACACCAAATAGCAGGTTGTTGCCCGTACATACTGGTGTGTTGCTGGTGGCGGTGAAGGTAGGGAGGGGTTTAACAGTTACAGTAACGGTGTCTGCCACCTTGCAACCCAGCCGGTCGGCCGTGACGATGTAGCTGCCTGATGCGGCGGAAGTGGTTGATGGTAATACGGGGTTTTGCTGATTAGATGTAAAATTATTGGGGCCTGTCCAGCTATATGTGGCGCCGGATGGTGTGGTATTGTTGGCAGAGAGGTATAATGTATCGGATTCGCAGAAAAGGTTGTTGCTGCTTGCGGTGATAGGAAGTGGTGCTTGCGTTACCGTAACTATGGTTGTGTCTGAAATGTTACAACCATATATGTTTGCGGCTACAATATAGCTGCCGGAGTTTACAGATGTAGGAGCAGGTATTACAGGGTTTTGCATAAATGAAAAAAAGCTGTCCGGACCTGTCCAAGACCACGTAACGCCAAGCGTGATAGTTGTCGCAGTTAGTTTGAGTGTATCGTTTGTGCATACAACGGCGTTATTGCCAGCCACAGGCTTAGCTGGTATATTTCCAATTCTTATATTATTTAGGTTAGGTCTCGAAGTGTCACCGGGATTTGTTCCAATGAGCCTAATGCGATAGCCGATACCAATTGGTGTGTTGGAAGGTATGATACACGAAATAACTCCTGTCGTGTCAGAACTAATTGTGCCAATATTTATTGCGCTATTAAATTCACCTGACGAATCCGATAGTTGTATGATGAATGTATTGTTGGAGTTGAAATTTTGATAAATAAAGTACGGCACCTGAATAGTATCGCCTGAACACAGTAATGTGTCGTTTAATATTAATCCGATTGAGTCCAAGGCTACTATTTCGACAGCGTCGAGGTACATATAACAATAACTGGTGCCCGATACACCTGTAGATACTTTGGTTAGTTGACTACTTGCCAAAAATCCTCCTATAACAAGGTTGTCATAAGCAGAATCTGCTACGTAGTATTTAGTAAGATTAACCCAATTAACTGTATCGGTTATTACACCATAGTTAGCAAAGGATACTTGTGGCGAAACATTTAGAACACCATTGTTGGTATTCGTTACAGGTGTCGTGGGACCAATATCATATAGGTATATACCTAAGTCATTGGTTGCCCATGCGGATTTGTCTGCCAAGGACGCTTTTATTGCAACCATATATTCAATTCCTTTCATCATTGGCGACATTTGAGCAGCGATGTATTCTTTATAGCTACCATTACCCAGACCGCTGTTAGTCATAGTATATAGTCCCATATAGCCATTGCCATTATATGGTATTTGATTGCCAAAGGAGTTAACCGGGGCATTCCGACATGTGTGAAAATAGTCTGAGGTGGCGTTGTTATATTTCCGCCAACCGACACACGCTTCAGGGTCTGATATCCCCATAGGACATCGAACAGTATCTTCAAAATTACTATTCGGCACCAAATTCTGCTGTCCGGCAGCATAGTTGACGGAAGATAAAAGGAATAAGAGTGTATATAACAGGTATCTCATCAGAGTTCAGGTATTTGGGGTAGATAAATATAGGTAATATATCAATAGGTTGGCTATTGAAAGGTAACTACCGGCATTATCCGGCAGTGCAAGTTCTCAGGAGATGTCTCATTACATTCGACATGACGGCCTTGATGAAACAAAAAAGAGGCACTAACCGGTGCCTCTTTTTATATAGTATATCCTGTTGTCTTATTTAGAAGACATCATCTTTTTTGCTTCGATGCTGAGTGTAGCGTGTGGTACAGCGCGCAGGCGGGCTTTGTCTATCAGCTTGCCTGTTACACGGCAGATACCGTATGTTTTGTTTTCGATACGCATCATTGCCTTTTCCAGGTGGTTGATGAACTGTATCTGGCGGCTGGCCAGCTGTGCCAGTTGCTCGCGCTCCATAGCGCCGCTGCCGTCTTCCATATTCATGTAGCGGTTCTCTGTATCTTCAGTACCAGCTTCATCCTTGCGGGTAATCAGTCCCTGCAGGTATCCCAGTTCTTTACGGGCAGCCTCCAGGCGGCCTGTTATCAGCACCCTGAATTCATTCAGCTCCTCATCGCTGTAGCGATATACGGGGCCTTGTTGTTCTGCCGGTGTATCCAGTATAGAACGCGTAAACTCAGGCTGGTAGTTGATCATTGTTTTACCGGCTTTTTCCGATTGCTTGGCCTTATTTTCCAGGCGGCGGTGTGCTACTATTACCTGTTGCTTATTTTCGTCACGGGCATTGCGCCTTGTAGGTTTTGGTTTTTCCGTAGGAATGGGAGCTGGTTTTGGTGGTGCCTTCTTCACAGGCGCCGCGTTTTTCGCTGATTTTTTAGCAGGCGCTTTTTGAGCTGCACTTTCCTTTTTGGCAGGAGCAGCAGATTTGGTTGCTGTCTTCTGACTTGTAGTTGCCTTCTTTTCAGGCGCTGCGGCTTTCGTCGCTGTTTTTTTAGCAACTGCTTTCTTTGCAGGCTCCGCTTTTTTAGCTGTAGCTTTTTTTGCGGGCGCTGCTGCTTTCGCAGTATTCTTCTTCGTCTCTTTTTTCACGTTTGTTGCCTTAGTTTTAGTTGTGACCGATTTTTTATTCGGCGCAACCTTCTTTGCAGCTACTTTTTTTGCCGGTGCCGCCTTTTTGGCGACAGCCTTTTTAGGAGTAGTTTTTTTAGAAGGCGCTGCCTTTTTCACTGCTGCTTTCTTTACGGGAGCAGCTTTCTTTGTTACATTCTTCTTTGCCGCCTTAGCAGGAGCGGCTTTTTTCGCAGGTGTAGCCTTCTTAGCAGTCTTTTTAGGTGCCACATTTTTTGGGGCTTTGACAGTCTTCTTTGCCGGTGCAGCTTTTTTAGCTGGCCCTTTTGTTGCAGTTTTCTTTTTTGTGGCCATAATTTTCTAATTTTTAGAAATTAACACTTTAAGAGTTATATCATTTACCTCTATTTCAGTACCGGACTGTATTTGAGGGACGATTTGTATGTTATCTGCCAAAATTTCCGTGCAAATATAGTCACTGAAATTTATGATGGCTGATTTTAATGTTTCATACTCTTCTATCTGCACTGCTATCCTGTCTGTCAGTTCCAGGCCGGACTCCTTACGTATTTTCTGTATCCTGTTTACCAGCTCGCGGGCGTTTCCTTCGTCCTGCAGGCCCGGTGTAACAGTTATATCCAGCGCTACGGTCAGGTTATCTTTATTGGCTACCGACCATCCGGGTATGTCTTCTGCTATTATTTCTACGTCTGCTATGTCTATTGCTACCTGCTCGTTATCAATATTTAAATTAAATGTTTTTTGTTTTTCCAGTTCGGCTATTTCGGCCTGGCCCATTTGGGTGATAGCCGCGGCCACGGCCTTCATCTTAGCTCCCATACGGGCGCCCAGCGTCTTAAAATTAGCCTTTACTTTCTTTTTAATAAAGCCTTCTGTGTCAACAAGGTATTGAAGTTCTTTAACATTTACCTCATTTTTCACCAAGTCCTCTACCTGCTGCAACTGCTCCTGCATATGCTTATCCAGCACGGGTATCAGCACTTTTTGCAGTGGCTGGCGCACCTTGATATTCTCTTTCTTGCGCAGGCTCAGCACCAGCGACGATACATCCTGTGCAAGCTGCATGCGCTCTTCCAGCTCCGTATCCACCACGCTGTCGTCTATCTGCGGAAACTCGGCCAGGTGCACCGATTGGGCCTCGTAGCGTTTTGTAACGTTGTTGAGGTTCTGGTACAACCAGTCGGCAAAGAAAGGAGATACGGGCGCTATAAGGAAACTAATGGTCTCCAGGCATTCGTAGAGAGTCTGGTAGGCCGATATTTTGTCTTCGTTGTATTCTCCTTTCCAGAAACGGCGACGGCAGAGGCGTACATACCAGTTGCTTAGTTGCTCGTCCAGGAAGTACTCTATGGCGCGGCCGGCCTGTGTGGGCTCGTACTCATCCATATAGTTGGTGACGTTGTGTACCAACGAGTGCAGTTCAGATAGTATCCACCTGTCAATTTCAGGGCGCTGATGCACGGGTATGTAGCGTTCTTTGAATGTAAAGCCATCTACGTTGGCATACAGGGCAAAGAACTGGTAGGTGTTATATAATGTGCCGAAGAACTTACGTTGCACTTCTTTGATTCCCGCCAGGTCAAACTTCATGCTGTCCCAGGGGCTTGCATTGGTTATCAGGTACCAGCGGGTAGCATCGGCGCTGTTTTCTTCTATGGTTTTAAACGGGTCTACAACGTTGCCCAGGCGCTTACTCATCTTGTTGCCGGCTTTATCCAGCACCAGGCCATTGGAGACAACTGTTTTGTAAGCCACACTGTCAAACAACATTACCCCCAGCACATGCAGGGTATAAAACCATCCACGTGTCTGGTCAACACCTTCGGCTATAAAGTCGGCAGGGAAATTATGTTTATGTTCCTTCTTATTCTCAAAAGGGTAGTGCCACTGTGCATACGGCATGGCACCGCTGTCAAACCATACATCTATCAGGTCCGGCTCGCGATGCATAGGTTTACCGTCCTTGGTCGCTAACACCAACTGGTCAACTACAGGTTTGTGCAGGTCCAGTTTTTCAATATCCCGGTCATACACCTCAGCCTGGTTCAGGTTCAGCACCTTGTCTGCATGGCGCAGTTCCTCCATCAGTTCTTCGATGCTGCCTATGCACTTTGTTTCTGCACCATCGTCACTTATCCATATAGGTAATGGGGTACCCCAGAAACGGCTTCGGCTCAGGTTCCAGTCCACCATATTCTCCAGCCAGTTGCCAAAGCGGCCTGTGCCGGTAGAAGCCGGTTTCCAGTTGATAGTTTTGTTCAGTTCTATCATCCTTTCTTTAACGGCGGTGGTTTTAATAAACCAGGCGTCGAGGGGATAATATATGATGGGCTTATCCGTCCTCCAGCAGTGCGGGTAGCTGTGTTCGTATTTTTCTACTTTAAAGGCATTGCCGCTCAACTTCAGCTTTACGGCTATGTCTACATCTACGTCTTTGTATTCTGTGTCGTTTTTGTAATTCTTTACATAACGGCCACTGAACTCGCCCATGTAGTCGTTGAACTTACCCTCTTTATCCACCATTGTGAGGATGCCGAGGTTGTGTTGCTTGCCCACTTTGAAGTCGTCGGCACCAAAGGCAGGTGCGGTATGTACTATACCCGTACCATCCTCAGTCGTTACGAAGTCGCCTGTTACAACTCTCCATGGATCGCCGCCGGCTATTTCGGCTGTATTGCCTTCGGTGGGTATCAACTGGTCATAGCGGCATCCCGAAAGGGCTTCGCCTTTGAACTCATTTACTATAGTCCAGGGTAGTATTTTAGTTTCGTTGTTATAGCCGTCAAAATCACCATCTTTTCCTTCTTCCTTGAAGTATTTGCCCAGCAATGGCTTAGCTAATACCACATGTACAGGCTCGTGCGTATAAGGATTAAATGTCTTTACCAGGACATAATCAATATTTGGCCCTACGGTCAGCCCGCAGTTGGATGGTAATGTCCATGGGGTGGTGGTCCACGCCATGAAGTACACATTACCGCCATCTTTCATCACGGCATCAAACAGGTGATGATAATGCGCCTTAAACATGGCGACAACGGTGGTGTCCTTTACATCTTTATAAGTGCCGGGCTGGTTCAGTTCATGTGAACTTAAGCCAGTACCTGCTGCAGGACTGTAAGGTTGTATGCTTACGCTTTTGTATAAATAACCTTTGTTGTGCAGCTCTTTCAGCGCCCACCACAGGGTTTCTATGTAATTATTGTCGAAGGTGATGTAGGGATCGGTCATATCCACCCAATAGCCCATCTTCTCAGTGATGCTTTCCCATTCGCCCTTGTAGCGCATCACTGCCTCGCGGCATTTCCTGTTGTAATCTTCTACGGTTATTTTGGTGCCGATATCTTCTTTGGTAATTCCCAGTTCTTTTTCCACTCCCAACTCTACAGGCAGGCCGTGCGTGTCCCAACCGGCTTTACGTTTTACCTGGTAGCCCTGCATCGTTTTGTAGCGGCATACCAGGTCCTTAAGGGTGCGGGATATAACGTGGTGAATACCGGGCATACCGTTGGCGCTGGGCGGGCCTTCGTAAAATACGAAAGGCTGGTTGCCATCGCGGTTATCTACACTTTTCCTGAATGTATCGTTGTCCTTCCACCGTTGCAGCATCTGCTGCTCGATGTCCGGCATATTTAAGCCTTTATATTCTGCGTACCGTCCTTTGGTCATATCTGTTAGCGCCGGGCTGTAAGTGTTTAGTTATTAGTTATTTATACGATGTAACTAAACACACATAGCCATAATCTACAAAAAAATAAGGCGCAAAGTTAGGATAAATATATGGAATTACGAAAAAGGGGTATGTGAGTAAGTTGCGGGTTCCCCGTATTATATTCGCACACTGAAAAACCTATAAAAATGGATAGAAAAAAAGAGATCGCGGCATTGGTTGGGCTTATCTTCGGAGCCGCCGCCGTATACTTTTTCATGTATTACCTTCCCTCATCCAATTCTTCAGTTGAGGAGTCTCTTTCGGCTGCGGCAGAAACGATGAATAAAAGTATGCCCATGCAAGTTGACCAGGAGACCAGGTTGGACAGCGTTGGTACTTTGCCCGGTAAAGTGATGGTATATTACAATACACTTGTCAACGTGAGCATTGCATACGGGGAAGGCGATCTGGATACAAACCTGGTAAAAGAGCAGCTTGAACCTATAATGCAGGACGCCATAGCGTCTGACGATAACCTTAAGGCAATGCGTGATACAGAATGTACTTTCCTTTACAAGTACCGGGATGCAGAAGGGGCTTACCTGTTCAGCATAGCTATTTCTCCGGAAAAGTATAACCGGGAGCTGTAATGACATACTCCGGAAAATTTTTCTTACGGTAGTATTACCGCTATCTCCCGGCTCGTAGACATTGTTACTTTTTTGTCTTATTTGAGAATTAATTGACACAGACCAAACACTTCGCAGCTATTCACTGTCTATCTTGCCCAAAAGAATACTATGCGGGTATATCTACTATTGTTAGCATTGGTTGTCTGTGTTCAGGCATATGCAGGTAAAAAAGTGCGGGTATTATTCCTGGGCAATAGCTACACTTATTATAATAATATGCCCGCTCTGGTAGCTAATATGGCTACCACAACAGGTGATACCCTGGTATGGGAAATGGAAACACCCGGTGGGTATACATTGGCCGACCATTACACTAGTTTGGCATCAAAAAACAAAATAAAACAGGGTAACTGGGATTATGTAGTGCTGCAGGAGCAGAGCCAGCACCCGGCCCTGCCATACCAACAAGTGTTCAATACAACATTTGTGTACGCACATGTGCTGGATACAATGATAAACTATTACAACCCCTGCGCAGAAACAATATACTATATGACATGGTGACGGAAAAATGGTGATGCCGGCAGTTGCGCCACATATACGCCCCAGGGTTGGCCGCATTTCTGCACCTACCTTAGTATGGACAGTGTAATACGTGCACGATACGAAACCATAGCTAATGATAACCAGGGAATCGTTTCGCCGGCAGGGGCTGTATGGCGTGTTCTCAGGTCGCAGCATTCCAACATCGATCTTTACGACGCTGATCAAAGCCATCCATCTATGGCCGGAAGTTATGCCGCAGCATCTGCATTTTATACTGCCATTTTTCGCAAGGATCCTACGCAGGTGACGTTTAACGGCACGCTTAATGCAACGGATGCAGCTAATATCAGGACGGCTGCCAAAACGGTGGTATACGACAGTATGCAACATTGGCATATAGGGCAATACAGGACAGAAGCTGATTTCAATTATACCATTGGTGCAGGTAACAGTGTGAACTTTACAAATAAGTCAGTAAATGGCACCAGCTACAACTGGAGTTTTGGCGACGGACAAACCTCAACCGATGCCAATCCATCGCATACCTACAATGATAGTGGTATGTATGTAATCAGGCTCATTACATCAAAAGGCGGGTGTTCCGATACAGCATATTCAGCAATATACTTGTCGGCGGCAGGAGTCACACACGCTATGGAGATGAAGGATATTACTCTGTCTCCTAACCCGACTGCAGGCAGGCTGTTCGTTTCATCACAACAATTTAGTTCAGGGCGTTATTACTTAAGCATAACCAACGCACTGGGGCAGGTTGTAAAGGAGTACACCACCACACAGGAACCGGTGCAGTATATAGATGTTGCGGCCTTTAGTAGTGGTATGTATTTTCTAACTGTTTCATCGCGGGAAACACCCGTGTACAGGGGCCGGTTTGTGAAGCAATAGCGAAACTAATCAATGGATATTATGATTCAAGAAATAACATTATCTTTATTTCTATGAGGAAGAAAATATTATTGGCAGTACTATCATTCGGCCTTTTTGCTATCAACGCTTGTTCACCCCGCAGTGGCAGCGATGATGATAATCCTACACCTGTTGCGACGTACAGGTGCAATAACGGTACTAAAGCATATTTGGAATTCAATATTAACGGTACTACGTATACACCTGCAAGCGGAAAATCGGCTACGGGTGGAGTAGCGGTGATAACTGACAATGGCATCGATAAGACCTTGCTGGATATGGGGTTGCTGACAACAGGGAACAGTGTATATAATGTAAAAGTGCTGATGACAGAAGTGGTGACTCCCGGTACATATACTATCACGCAAGCCAATTCACCGTCCTTGATTATCAGTAATACTGCCGGTTATACCATCAAGAGTTTTACGCTTACCTTTGATGAGTTGATAAACCCAAGAGGCAACAGTATAGATCCTGATAAGGATTTTTATGATAAGGCATCGGGCAGTTTTTCGGGCGTCTATGCCGATGAAAATAATGCTGATGTTAACTTCTCTGGGGTGTTCTGCTCTGACATGGAGCCGCGTTAGTTCACCAACAATATATTCACGCAGCGCTGCAGGATATTGAACGCTATTTCAGCCATCAGGTTTTCTTTGTCCAGCGTGGGATTTACCTCGGTCACTTCAAAGCAGCAAATCTTGTGGTTCTGCATGATAGTGGCCAGCAGATCTTCAGCCTCACGTTCACGCAATCCATTGCTTACCGGTGTGCCCGTGCCGCGGGATATGGAATTGTCTAAAGAGTCAACATCGAAGGAAACATAAATATCATCGCAGTTGCTGAGGTGCAAAAGAGCAGCACGCACTACGCTTTCTACGCCTTTTTTTCTTACCTCGGATACCGGGATGACTTTGATGTTGTGTTTTTTGAGGATGTATTCCTCTTCCTTCTCATAGTCGCGCAGGGCAATAAATACAATGTCTTCAGGCTCAATTTTCGGCTTGATATTGCCTATGTTTTTCAGTTTATTCCATACATCTATCGTAGCAGGGTCGGGACTATGCACCTGGTTTTCCAGGTTGTCGATATTCATGGCAGTGGCCAATGGCATGCCGTGCATATTGCCCGATGGGGTAGTGTATGGCGTATGAAGGTCGGCGTGGGCATCCACCCATATTACGCCGAGCCGGTTTTTGGGCCTTGCCATTTTTATGCCTGCAAGTGTTCCGCCCGCCGTGCTATGGTCGCCTGCCAGCACTAGTGGAAAAAGCCCGGACTTCATGGTTTTTTCCACAGCAGTAGCTACACGTTCATACATGGTATGTATGCCTTTTATCCTTTTAGCATAAGGCGATGCGACAGGTTCGTACAGTAAGTGGTTTTCGGTCTCCAGGTTTTCGGTGGGGAAGTTGACGAAGAAACTGCTCATAAAATCCAAAGCGGCTACTTTGATAGCATCAACACCAAGGCTTGCCCCACGTGTGCCGGCGCCTATTTCTGAGCGAACTTCAATGATTTTTATGTTACGCATACAAAGCCAAAGATAATACTAAATGGATAATAGGTTAGAAAGGATAGCCAATGGCAATATTGAGCACGAAGTTCTTCTTGCGCCAATGCCCGTTGAGTGGTTCAAATCCGTTAGGCAGCCAGCCCTGTGGCAATAGATTCTTGTAATCCGGGTTTTCAGGTGTTTTCAGCGGCATAGCCAGGTCGGTGCGGAATACAAACAGGCCTGCAATATCTATGCGTATACCCATGCCGCCGCTTACAGCCATGTCATTGTACAGCCTGCTTACCTGAAATTCGCCATATTTATAGCTTGCAGATTTTCGCGCCAGCCAGATATTGCCGGCATCGCCAAACAGGGCTCCGTTAAAAAGCAGCATGCCACCGAAGAGCTTGAATATCTCGAAGCGGTATTCCGCATTCATTTCTATTTTAATATCCCCGGTCAGGTCTATAAAGCTATTCGTATTGCTTTCTCCCAGCTTCGTAGTGTCTATGTAGCTGCCCGGTCCGAGTGTGCGTATACGCCAGCCCCTCATACTGAACGGGCCACCTACAAAGTATTGTTTCAGGTAGGGTAGCGTAACGGAGTTGGGTCCGTAAGGTATACCTACACCGCCATACAGACGAAGTGCGGTAGTAGCATGCCTTTGTACTATGAAGTGGCGAAGGTCATAATCAAATTTCACATATTGAGAATAGTGGCCTACAATTCCTCTATCTATAGCCGCTATACCGCTCATCAATCCACCGGCTTCTTCAATTCCCAGTCTTACATAACTATAGTCGTCGTACCATTTAGCTTTCTGTGCATTGCTAAACGTCCATGTAATGTTCTCACCCTCAATAAATGTTTCACGATAACTGTTTCTTAGGAAATCATTGGTGTCCAACCGTTTCTGAAAATTTGAATCTATAAATGCCTTTGGCAGTGATATGTCGTTGAAGAATATAGGCGATACTTCCCAGGACTTTGTACTCGTTTCCCTCCATTTGTAGGTGAAACGGGAAGATATATTGATCAGCCTGAAAAAGCGCACCCTATCCAGCAGGTTGGCACCTACAGCAATTTCAGTACGTGGGCTGTTCCGTATGCTGTAACGCTCGCGGCTGATAGGCAACAGGAATTTTGGGAATTCAAGGCTTGTGTTGACACCTAGCGACCTGGTGAGTATAAAGAATTTGTCCTGCAGCGTATCAAACTGGTTTTCGATACTACCGCTTACGGATGTTGAGAGCAGATTAGCACCCCTGGCAATGTTCTTATGCTGCAGGCCAACCGTAAGTCCGCTACCCAAAGTATAGGTAGTACCCGTAGAAGCCTCCCAGTTGGTGTTGAAATCATATTTATCGGCGGGCGACATCAATATTACCGTGTTCAGCCAACCGGTAGCCTCTTTGCGCGTGGTGTCTTCAAAGAACAGTACTCGTACAGACTCGAAAGTACCCAAGCTATTGAGTTCCGTTAAGGTTTTATCATATTCATTTTGCGAATAGTAAGTATTAGACTGGAGGAAAGTGTGATTGTGTATCACTTTTTCACGTAAATAATAGTCGTGGTAGCGGAATGTAGTATTGTCGATTTTCTTTTGAATCATAGTGCTGTCCCGTGCATCACTTCTGTCCTTGAAATCGGGGTAAACAGATATTTTGTTGATGCCGTAGCGCTTGAACGCAGTGCCTTCTTCATTGTCTGTTATGTTGATATAGATATCTAAGGTAGGTCTGGGGCGTTCCTTCTTCAGTGTTACCAGCTCGGTGGCATCTTTCAGCAAGCTTTCATGTTCTTTTACAAACTCTGTATTGGCTGTATCCAGTACAAAGCTAATATTGTTGTTGGAAAAATAGTAAAAGCCTCTATCTCTCATAACGGTAGTAAGCCTGCTGCGCTCCTGCTCTACCAGGTCGGCGGAGTAGGGCTTCCCCGCTCGCAAAAATGTAGCGTTAAATACCTCGCGTACGATACCGCGAATGAGGCTGTCTTCGATGTCTGTAAAGAAAACCCGCTTGATGAGGTAGTTAATGCCGGGGTCTACATTATAAACTACCGTGGCTTTCTTTTTCTTTTCATTGAACTTCGTGGTGTCCTCTATAGTGGCGTAAAAGTAGCCCTGGTGAAACAGGTAAGACTCCATATAGGTCTTCGACTGCTGAATAGTACTGCTGTCGTATACTACGGGTGCCTCCACTGTCCGGGATTCTAACTGGAAATTGGCGGAATCTGCCTGGTATTTGTTATACCTGATGTTATACAGGAAGAGTTTCAGTTTCAGCCCGTCGAAAATAAAAGAGG